>CALKUG010000387.1 GCA_937996765.1 uncultured Ignavibacteria bacterium | reverse complement strand
AGAAAATCACGACAACAAAGGAGACCTTTCCGATCTTCTTCAGCTTGTTAGCTTTAAAATAGTGGAAGAGTAATTTGGAATAGATATTCTTAAAGTTCAAGAAATTAACCGTATGCTTCAGATAACGAAAGTGCCAAATGCACCGGGTTTTGTTGAAGGTGTTGTTAATTTACGCGGAAGAATCATTCCCGTAATTGATTTAAGAACCAGATTGGGCATGATAAAAAAAGATTACGATGGTAAATCCCGTATTATAGTTGTTGAACTTGAAAAAGCAACTGTTGGGTTTACTGTTGACGAAGTAAGCGAAGTGCTCAGAATACCAAAAAGCATTACCGAACCCCCACCGGCAATGGTAGCAGGTATTGACACAGACTATATTACCGCTGTTGGTAAGCTTGAAGACAGAATGCTTATACTTCTTGATTTAGAAAAAGTATTCACTGTTGAAGAAACCAAACAGTTGGAAACAGCTCGTTAGTTTACCCTCTAAACGGTGATGGTAGTGAATCATCACCGTTTTTTCTCCTCACAATGTAACCCTATTATCTTTGATAACAGGGTCTAAATTCGTATTTTAAAGCAATGAAAAAAAGTAATCCCTCATGGAGTTTAAACTCCGTTGCAGTAATTGGTTTGGGTCTCATCGGTGGTTCATTTGCCAAGGCAGTTAAAAAGAATCTCCCGGATTTAACCATTGGTGCTTTCGACTTCCCCGAAATACAAAAAATTGCGCTTACAGATGGTGTGATTGACAAACGCATTGAATCTATTGAAGAAGCTGTGAATTATGATTTGATCTATTTGGCTTTGCCTACAGATCTTTCACTAAAAATGCTACAAGTAATTGCCCCCTTATTAAATGAATCACATCTTGTTACCGATGTTTCAGGCGTAAAGATTGAATTTCATAATTTATGGAATGGAATTAGTTCAAAGGGTTCCTACGTCGGGGGTCATCCCATGACAGGTAAGGAGCGTGGCGGTTACGTAAACTCTGACCCGTTACTATTTGAAAATGCAGTTTACATTGCAACCTCCGACAACAATTCAATTGCTGAGTTCCCGGATTTTGCAAATCTTTTGAGTGCTATTGGTGCAACTACCATTGAAATGACTGCTTCTGAACACGATAGAGTTGTTGCAAGAGTGAGCCACTTACCTCAATTGCTGGCCGTAGCTTTAACACTCAATGCCGAAGATACCATAGGAGAATTAAGACCCCTTGATTTTGCAGCCGGTGGTTTTAGAGATATGACAAGAATAGCATCCTCCGACTACACGATTTGGAAATCAGTTTTAGAATTAAATAGGGATGCGGTACTTACAGAACTTTCGCGAATAAAAGAACTTATTGTCAATCTTGAACAATATGTCACAAAATCTGACCACAAATTTCTTTACAACAATTTTGAAACTGCTCGTAAGCTCCGTGATGAAATTCCTAAATCCAATAAAGGGTTTATGTCGTCACTGTATGAAATCTACGTGTATGTTGTTGATAAACCCGGCGTTATTGCTGAAATATCAGGCGAGCTATTTAATGCGGGTTTGAGTATTAAAGATATGGAGCTACTCAAAATTCGAGAGGGAACGGGTGGAACATTCCGTTTGTCGTTTGATTCTTACAACACTGCCGTAGATGCTGCCGAGCATCTCAGATCAATTGGCTACGAGGTTACCGGTGTTTAACTTTTTTATAGAACGGAAACGATGGTAATGGTTGAGATCATTCACGTAATAAGTGCCTTATTGCCATTAGCTTATGCTCTATTGGTGTATTTTTATTTACACGATTTTTATAGAGATTCGCAGAAGTACACACGATTTACTTCCCCTGCAATGCTGGTGACTATCATATTTCATGGTTTATATTTAATATTACGCAGCATTGAGTTTGAGCATCCACCTATTAGCTCGCGCTTCGAAATATTTTCGCTCATAGCTTTTGGTTTGCTCACCCTTTATGCATTGATCGAGATGAGAACCACTGTACGTGATACAGGTGGTTTTATTTTATTTTTTGCCTTATTGTTTCAAGTGGCCTCTTCGTTATTTGTGGAAAACACCTATGAAGTAAAACCTGTTTTGAAAAATGCTGTAATTGGTTTGCATATAATATCGGCACTTTTGGGGTACATAGCCATAACTCTTTCCGCCACGTACAGCATACTTTATTTAGTACTTTATAAAAAAATTAAAACCAAAAATTACGGAGTGTTTTACCAGCGATTACCGAGTCTTGAGCTTTTACTTAAACTAAGTAGTATGGGTTATAAACTGGGATTTGTATTCCTAACAGTGGCAATTGTTGTTGGAGGATTATGGTTACCCATAGCAATTCCAAATTTTTCTGCTTATGATCCCAAACTCATTTTTACCATGGTAATATGGGTGCTTTACGGAATTGGATTTTTGGGAAGAACATTTTTACACTGGCAGAATAAAACACTTATGTATTTTTCGTTAGCCGGTTTCGCTCTTACAATTACTTCTCTTATTGTTATTAGTTTTTTTACTTCATCATTTCATCTCTTTTCAGGGAAGTAAAACAGTAGTATGAATCTGGTTGGTGTAAGCATTAATCATCGTAGTGCATCTGTTGATGTGCGCGAACGATTTCATTTCCCCCCTGAAGAAATATCTGAATTTATCAGTTATCTCAAGCAGCACCTGTTCTCGGAAGGTTTTATACTTTCAACTTGCAATAGAACAGAAGTTTTTGGTATTCCGTACAAAGAAATACCCGAAGCTGATGAAGTATTACAAAGAATGATTGAATACAAATCGGTTAAGGAGCTGAGAAAAGAACATTTCGAGCTATATTATTCTTGCAGCGCTATGAGGCATATACTTCGTGTGGCGGCAAGTATTGATTCGATGATTATTGGCGACAGCCAAATACACGGTCAGGTTCGCGAGGCATTTTTGTTCTCCGAAAAGTATGATTTCGCAGGGGTTCTCCTGCGCAGGTTTTACGACACAGTATTAAAAACCGGCAAGAGAGTTATTTCGGAAACAGCCATTGGAGATGGAGCTGTAACCGTTAGTTATGCCGCAGTTCAAGTAGCAGGCAAGGTATTCAACGATTTTACCACCAAATCAGCATTGATAATCGGAGCAGGTGAGAGTGCCGAACTTGCAGCAGCGCATCTTAAAGATAAACGAACCGGAAAAATAGTTGTAACCAATAGAACCGAAAACAAAGCAATTGACTTGGCTCGAAGAGTGGGCGGAAGTTCAATTCCTTTCGAGAGTTTCAAAGACTCATTACATAACTTCGATATTATTGTAAGTGCAACAAGCTCTCCATCAGTTCTTGTATCTAAAGAAGATATGGTAAAAGCCGGAAAGCAACGTCGCGGTGCAGCAATTTGTATATTGGATATTGCAGTTCCGCGTGATTTCGACCCTGGGGTAGGCGATGTTGATTCGCTCTTCTATTACGACGTGGATTCTCTTAAAGGTATTATTGACGACAACCTTGCAAAAAGGAAAAAAGAAATACCCCGTATTGAGGAAATTATCATCGAAGAAATGATAAGCTTTTACTCCTGGTATAACACGCTCGATGTTGTTCCGGTAATAAAATCCTTCCGTGAGTTTTTTGAGAATATCAGAGAAGAAGAAGTTGAAAAACTAAAGACAAAAGTATCTGAACAAGAATTAAAAAAGATTGATGATATGACTCGTAGATTGCTTGGTCGGATTATGCATAACCCAACAATGAAACTTCGAGAAATGGCTGAGAGTGGAGTTAGGGAGAAAGAAGTTATGCAACATCTTGCAACACTTAAATATTTGTTTCAGTTAGATTCTGATACCATTAAAAATAATAACGAAAATCAGGGGAAGGACGATACACTTTGAAAAGAAAGTTAATACTCGGGTCTCGTGGTAGTGAGCTTGCATTATGGCAAAGTAATTACGTAAAAGATTGTTTGTCAGAAATCTTTCCTGCTTTGGAAATTGAGATACAGATTTTCAAAACTAAGGGAGATAAAATACTTGATGTACCACTTGCTACCATTGGTGGTAAAGGGTTGTTTACCAAGGAGCTTGAAGAAGCTCTGCTCAGTAAGAAAATAGACCTTGCAGTTCATAGTTTGAAGGACTTACCTACAATAATGATTGAAGGCCTTGCATTGGGTGCAATAACAAAACGGCATACGGTTAATGATGTTATCATATCAAAAAATAAAAACATTGATATTTCTGCATTAGAAAGCGGTTCAATTATCGCAACAGGTTCGTTAAGAAGAAAGAGCCAATTGCTTTCCTTAAATCCTGAACTTACCATTGTGGATATTCGCGGAAATGTTGCCACAAGGATTAAAAAATATGAAGAATCAAATTGGAGTGGTACACTACTCGCTGCTGCCGGTGTTGAAAGGTTAAATCTTACTGAACAGATTGGTGTATATTTGCCTATGGAGGTAATGCTGCCCGCACCTGGACAAGGTGCACTTGCCGTACAGATACGTGATGATGATGCAGAGTTATCGGATATTCTGATACAACTACATCATAGCGAAACAGCTCTGGCTGTAACAGCCGAACGCGGCTTTCTGCAAGGACTCGGAGGTGGGTGTCAAGTTCCCATCGCAGCTTTTGCCGAAGTTAAAGCAGATGTAATTTCTTTCCGTGGATTTGTTGGTTCACCTGATGGTAAAAAGGTTTTTAGAGTTTCAGGAGAAAGCTTGGTTGAAAAAGCTGAATTACTAGGAAAAGAAAAAGCTGTTGAGATTCTTTCACTTGGAGCTAAAGAAATTATGGATAAGCTTCTTAACGAAGGCACAGAGTGAATTTATTAGTTACCCATAATACCATTAGCTCACCAGCGCTCGAAAAAAAGGCGAGTGAGTTAGGTGTAAACATTCTGTTTCAATCATTTATATCAACAGTTTCTTTGCCATTATCTCATAAGGATATAACTTTCTTTGAAGAAATTAATGCACCAGTGGGTGTTCTTT
The DNA here is from genome assembly GCA_937996765.1 of uncultured Ignavibacteria bacterium. Taxonomy (GTDB): domain Bacteria; phylum Bacteroidota; class Ignavibacteria; order Ignavibacteriales; family Ignavibacteriaceae; genus CALKUG01. The sequence continues at coordinate 9,466 of CALKUG010000387.1, read as the reverse complement.
TTACTTCCGCAAATGGTGTTGAGTACTTTTTTAATGCTATTGAAAAGATCCCAAATGCATTAACTCATTTGAGATTTTTTACATCAGGCGAAAAAACAACCGCTGCACTTGTTAACAAAGGAGTAAGTCCTTCAGCTTCATCGGTAATTGGTGGTGAAAAAGGTGTTCGGTTAATTGATACCAGTAACTTTAATGGTCTTAGCACAATTGTGTATGTAACATCTGAAAAAGCTGAAAACGATATTTCCGAATTTATTGGCAAATATGACATTGACTGCAAGAGAATAAACTTTTACACCGTTGAAGATATGAAACCGGAAGTTCTTTTGCCTATAAAGAATATGCTTTGTAACAATAAGATTGGAACGGTATTTTTTACAAGTCCTTCATCGGTAAAGGCTTTTTTTAATCTGATTGAATCGGAACCGAAGTGTAACAAAGAGAGATTGTTAGAAGTAGTGGGTGTTGCTGCAATTGGAGATGTAACAGGACGTGCACTTGAAAAGCATGGTATATCACCGTTGTACATTGGCGAGGGTAGAAGTTTAGAATATGAATTATTACGTTGTTTGGAGAAAGTAGCTTAATGGCTAATATTAAAAATGATTTGATACTGAGAGCACTTAAAAAAGAAGAAACTGAACGCACTCCAGTATGGATGATGAGGCAGGCAGGACGATATCTACCTGAGTACCGTGAAGTTCGTAAGAAATACGATTTTCTAACCATGTGTAAAACACCTGAACTTGCTGCCGAGGTTACCATTCAGCCCATCAGTCGTTTGGATGTTGATGCTGCAATTTTGTTTTCGGATATTTTAGTTGTGCCCGAGGCAATGGGATTACCTTTTTTAATCGAAGAGAAAAAGGGTCCCGTTTTTGAAAAGGTTCTCACAGATAGACAAAGTATAGAGCAATTAAAAGAATTTGACCCTGAAGAATCTCTCCGCTATGTAATGGATGCAATTACCGTAACTTTGCAAGGGCTTAACGGTTCAGTTCCTCTTCTTGGTTTTGCTGGTTCTCCCTTTACTTTGCTTACGTATATGGTTGAAGGTGAAGGAACAAAGAGTTTTACTAAAATTAAAAAATTTATTTACTCACAGCCCGAGCTTGCACATCTTGCACTTGGTAAAATTGCTAACGCAGTAGGGTTATACTTGAGCGCTAAAATTGCCAGAGGTGTAAGTGCGGTTCAGATTTTTGATACTTGGGGCGGTATTTTACCCCCTGGGGATTACCAAGAGTTTTCACTACGGTACATAGAGCAAGTAGTGCAACAAATTAAACGTAAAGATGAATCAGTGATTTTATTTGCAAAAGATATTTCAATCCCTTACAGTGAATTTCACCATTTACCGATTGAAGCACTCAGCATTGACTCAGGGCATCATCTTTCCGAAGTTCGTACTCAAACAAATGGTAAGTTTGCGCTGCAAGGAAATTTTGAACCCGGTAAGTTGTATGGCAATGTTGATTCCATTGATATAGAAGTGAAGAGAATATTAGAAGATTACGGAAATAGGCCGGGGCATGTATTCAATCTCGGACACGGAATTTTCCCCGATGTTTCACCTGATAATGCACTCGCGATGATTAATGCGGTGAAAAAGTTTAGCAAGCGTGAGAAATAATAATGATTGAATTTGATAGAACCCTAATAACCAAGTACGATAAACCGGGTCCTCGTTATACCAGCTACCCAACTGCATTGCACTTCAGTGAGGATTTTTCGCATGCAGATTATTTCAAAGCGCTTGAGACAACCGATTTAGGTTTAAAGAGCAACCCGCTCTCCCTTTATTTTCATTTACCATTTTGTGACACTCTTTGTTATTTCTGTGGTTGCAATATGGTAATTACACGCAGTAGGGAACGGGTATCAACTTATATTTCCTATCTCAAGAAAGAGATTGAATTATTTAAGAAACTGAGAAGTAATAATTTAGCTACTACTCAAATTCATTGGGGTGGAGGCACACCAACACATTTAACTCCTGATGAAATTATAGACCTTGGATTATTTATTCGGGATAATTTTGAAATTGCAAAAGATGCAGAACTTGGTTGCGAAATTGATCCGCGGGGATTAACAAAAGCACATCTTGAAGCATTAAAGGAAGTTGGATTCAATCGGCTTTCAATGGGTGTTCAAGATTTCAATTATCAAACTCAGGAAGCTGTAAACAGAATCCAATCCGAAGAGTTAACAGCGCAAGCTGTTCAATGGGTGCGTGAACTTGAATTTATGAGTATCAACTTGGATTTGATGTATGGATTGCCACATCAATCGGTTGAAACATTCTCTGATACACTCGACAAAATAATTAATCTGTCGCCTGATAGAATAGCATTATTCAATTTTGCTTATGTGCCGTGGATGAAGAAGCACATGAATCTCATCAAACAAGAAACACTCCCTTCGGCTGATACAAAATTGAACATTTTGCAACAGACTATCGAGCGGCTCTCTTCAACGGATTATGTGTTTATTGGAATGGATCACTTTGCAAAACCAAACGATGAACTTGCCATTGCACTAAAAGAGAATAAACTGTATCGCAACTTCCAAGGTTACAGTACGCATCGCGGAACTGATTTGATTGCCTTTGGAATAACAGGTATTAGTCAATTTGGTTCTTATTATGCACAGAATGCAAAAACGGAGAAGGAATACTATGAAATTTTGGATACGGGTAAAATTCCTGTATTAAAGGGTTACCATTTAACAGATGAAGATGTATTCAGGAGAGATGTTATTATGAGCATTATGTGCGATTTTCAACTCTCGTACAGTGCGTTCTCAACCAAATACAGCATAGATTTTAAGGAACATTTTGCATCAAGTGTTCAATCGCTGCAAGAGTTAAATTCCGATGGATTGGTGGTAGTAAACGATGATGGTTTTACGGTTACAGATAAAGGAAGATTGTTGGTTCGTAATATTGCCGTACTATTTGATGGCTACACAGGGGCTAAAGAAACTGATGGAAGATATTCAAGGACTGTTTAGTGAATAAAAAAAGAATAGCTATTGTATTGATGAATTTAGGTGGTCCTGACTCCCTAACAGCCGTACGTCCTTTTTTGCTAAATTTGTTTAGCGACCCCGATATATTCAACATCCCATTTTTGCAAAAACAACTTGCATGGCTGATTGCAACCTTGCGTTCTCCAAAAGTAAAAAAGAGTTATGCACAAATAGGCGGGCGTTCACCCATTGGAGTATATACCGAAATTCAAAAGAATCTTCTGCAAGAACATTTGAATAAAATATCTGATGGTGAAACGGAGTTTACGGTTCTTGTTGCTATGCGCTATTGGAAACCATTTACTTGCGAAACAATAATGCAAATGAAGGGGCAAAATTTTGATGAAGTAATTCTGTTACCGCTTTATCCTCATTATTCGATTGTAACCACAGGTAGTTCGCTAAATGAATGGAAACGGGAAAGTGTAAGACAGGAACACATAGCAACTAAAACAGTTTATGTGGAGTCATACTATACACATCCACTTTATCTAAAAGCTATTAACGATAGAATTGAAAGCGGATTAGCGAAACTCCCAGTGGAGGTTCGAGAAAATACATATTTACTTTTTAGTGCTCATAGCACCCCTGAGAGTATTATAAAAAACGGCGATCCCTATCAAGAGCAAATAATTGCCTCGGTTAAGGAGATCATGAATTTCAGAAATAACGATTTTAAGTATGGCATATCATACCAAAGCAAGGTGGGTCCTGTTAAATGGCTCGAACCCTCAACAGAGGAAACATTAAAGGAGCTTTCGGAAGAAGGATATACCAGCATTTTTGTAATACCTATTAGTTTTGTCAGCGACCATATCGAAACTCTATTCGAGTTAAATATTGAATACCGAGAAGTTGCAGATGAAAGCAAAATTCAGTATTATACCATAATGGAAGGATTAAATGAATCTCCATTATTTATAAATTTACTTGCCGAGTTAATTAGCGACAAGACAAAGCATTTGGACCTCAATGGATTCTAAAAACAGACAAAAAGTAATTATAGTCGGTGCCGGAATTTCGGGACTTGTAGCTGCATACTATCTCGATAAAAAGGGCTTCGAGGTAGAGGTTTATGAAAAAGAAACCCATGCCGGCGGAACAATGGATACCCAGCCTAAAGATGGTTTTATTTTAGATTTAGGACCAAATTCAGGATTGGAAACAACTCCATTGATACGTGAAATATGCAGAGACCTTGGTGTTGAAGAAGAGTTTGTTTACGCAAATGAAAACGCAAACAAAAGATACATACTTAAAAATGGCGAGCTAATTCCGTTGCCACTTAATCCCAAAGAACTGATTAGTACCAAGCTATTTTCTAATAAAGCGAAACTACGTTTGTTGTTAGAACCATTTATACCTCCCAGCACTGAGGGATATTCAATGAGCGTTGCTCAGTTTGTTACAAGGCGATTAGGTAGGGAAATATTAGATTACGCAATAGATCCGTTTGTATCAGGTATTTCGGCAGGCGATCCGTGGATGCTTAGTGTTAAATCAGCTTTTCCTAAACTCTACGCTCTCGAAGAAAAATATGGTGGGTTAGTAAAAGGATTAATTCTCGGAGCAAAAGAGCGTAAAAAGAGAAGTGAGCAATCCAAAAGTACTGCTAAAATGTTCTCATTCAAACGAGGAATGCATACTATTGCCGCTGCCCTTGAATATCGATTAAAAAACAAGATACACTTTGGTGTTGAGGTAGAAAAAGTCTTAAAATCTGATAACGGATATAAGATTATGTATCTCGAAGATGGAGTTTACGTTAAGCAGGATTGTGATATACTTGTGTTAGCTTCTCCTTCATACAGTGTAGAATCCTTGGTAAGTGATATTGATGCAGAGTTACAACGCCACTTGCGTGAAATATGCTATCCGCCTGTGATTGTTATGCCCTTAGCTTATCGTGCTGAAGCTATCAAGCGACATTTGGATGGATTCGGATTTTTGATTCCCAATAGTGAAAAGAAACACTTTTTAGGTGCAATTTGGAGTAGTTCCTTATTCCCCAATCGAGCGCCTGATGGCTCAGTACTTTTTACTCTTTTTGTTGGCGGTGCAAGAAACACCAATATAATGGCTGTAGAAAAAGAAGAACTTACAAAAATTGTTGTTAAAGAGTTTAATGAAATAATGGGTATTGAAGAGATGCCTCAAACTATTGGGGCAAAGTTGTGGAAAAACGCGATTCCACAGTACAATATCGGACATAGAGCGCACGAAGATTATTTTGTGAACATTGAAAAACGTTTTCCCGGATTTTACCTTACAGGTAATTACAGAGGCGGTATAGCTTTGGGAGATTGTTTTATGAACTCGCATGCTCTATCCGAAAAGATACACACGGAATTTCAAAATTAATTTTATAAAAGGTTGTACTCATGGCAATGTATCCCCTTAAACGTCTTCGCCGGCTCAGATATAACTCAGGGGTTCGCGATATGGTTAGAGAGACATTACTCACTCCAAAAGATTTTATTTACCCTCTTTTTGTAGTACCCGGTTCTTCTTTCAAAAAAGAAGTGAGGTCAATGCCAGGTGTTTTCCAAATGTCGGTAGATGTTGTAGTAGAAGAATGTAAAGAAGTTTACGATTTGGGCATACCAGCGGTTATTTTGTTTGGCATCCCTGAACATAAAGATGAACTCGGAACCGGTGCCTATCACCCGCAAGGTATTGTGCAACAAGCCGTTAGAGCTATAAAAAAAGCAGTGCCGGGTTTGGTGGTAATTACTGATGTATGTTTGTGTGAATATACTTCACACGGGCATTGCGGGTTATTGGATGGCGAAACAATTCTGAATGATGAGACCGTAACCGTTCTTGCAAAAGAAGCGGTATCTCATGCCGAAGCAGGTGCAGATATGATTGCCCCTTCGGATATGATGGATGGTAGAATAATCTCAATTCGCAAGGCACTAGATTATAAGGGATTTTCACATATTCCCATTATGAGCTATGCAGTTAAATATGCTTCAGGATTTTACGGGCCTTTTCGCGATGCGGCTGAATCAGCCCCTGCATTTGGCGATAGGAAATCACATCAAATGGATCCCGCAAACGTGGAAGAAGCAATTCGCGAAGCTGTGAGTGATGTTGATGAAGGCGCTGATATTATTATGGTGAAACCTGCAGGTGCATATTTGGATGTAATTGCAAAAGTGAAAGAAGAAACCGGTTACCCAATTGCTGCATATCAGGTGAGCGGGGAATATGCAATGATAAAAGCAGCAGGTTTAAACGGTTGGATTGATGAGCCAAGGGTAATGTTTGAATCATTACTTGGAATCAAACGTGCAGGTGCTGATATGATTTTAACGTACTTCGCTAAAGAAGCTACTCGATTATTAAAATAATGGTTTTAGAGCAATGAATATTTCAACAAGTGAAAAATTATTCGAACAGGCAAAAGAAGTTATTCCCGGCGGTGTTAATAGTCCCGTGCGTGCATTCAAATCTGTGGGAGGCACTCCCATCTTTTTTGAGAGGGGTGAAGGTTCTAAAGTATATGACGTTGATGGAAATGAATATATTGATTACATCGGAAGCTGGGGACCCCATATATTAGGACATTCGCCTACAGTTGTAAAAGATGCCTTACATAAAGCTATAGAAACAGGTGTGAGTTTTGGTGCTCCAACTTCAATTGAAGTTGCAGTCGCTGAACTCATTATTTCAATGGTGCCTTCCATTGAAATGGTTCGTATGGTAAATAGCGGAACTGAAGCTACCATGAGCGCAATTCGTTTAGCTCGTGGCTACACAGGTAGAGATAAGGTAATTAAATTTGAAGGTTGTTACCACGGTCATGCTGATTCTTTTTTAATCAAAGCTGGTAGCGGAGCACTTACGTTTGGTATGCCAACCTCTCCCGGAGTTACAAAAGGTACAGCGGCTGATACGTTGATAGCAGATTTTAACAGCATTGAATCTGTTCAATCCCTTATAGAGAATAACAAAGGCGAAATTGCTGCGATTATTATTGAGCCGATTGCGGGCAATATGGGTGTTGTTGAGGCAGAGAGACACTTCCTTGAGTATTTACGCGCTATAAGCTCGGAAGAGGGCATAGTATTGATATTTGATGAGGTAATGACAGGATTTAGAGTTGCTGCAGGTGGTGCACAGAGTATTTATGGAATTACACCTGACCTTACTACTTTTGGCAAAATTATTGGCGGCGGATTACCTGTAGGGTGCTTTGGCGGTAAAAAAGAAATTATGCAACATCTTGCCCCGGTTGGTCCTGTATATCAGGCCGGTACACTCAGTGGAAACCCCTTAGCAATGCAAGCAGGATTTGAGGTTCTCTCCTACCTTAAAAATAATCCCAATGTTTACACTGAGCTGGAAAGAAAAAGTGCTTTATTAGCCGAAGGTTTTGCCGATAACCTTACGAAACTTGGAAAAAAATACGCAATGAATCGTGTGGGTTCAATGATGTGTATGTTCTTTACCGAGCAAGAAGTGAATTCATACAAAACAGCAACTGCATCCGATACTGCGCTGTATGCCAAGTTTTTCCACTCGATGCTTAATCAAGGTGTTTATATAGCACCGGCGCAATACGAGGCATTATTTGTTTCTACTGCTCACTCAGATCAAGATTTAGAAAAAACTATTAAAGCGCATTTTAATGCTCTAAAGGGTTTGGTTTAGAACCTAACCCTTAGTTTCTTCAATTTTTTTTGCGGAAGTGTATTTATCTAAATTGTAGATAATCTCGCGTTCCGGCATTGCAATTCTACGAATAGGGACCCCACCGCGTTTAAAGAATTCTTCAGATGAAAGATCGTGGTAATCTGAAAAGATTACCACTTCTTTAATACCTGCACCAATCAGAGCTTTAGCACAATTCACACAGGGTAATGTTGTAATATATGCAGTAGCGCCTTTTGTAGAAACACCGTGTGCTGCACAGAACAGCAACGCATTCATCTCAGCGTGTATGGTTCTTATACAATGATTATCCACTACCATACATCCGTCATCTTCACAGTGGGCATCACCAGGAATAGAACCATTATAACCTGAAGCAAGAATGCGTTTCTCTTTTACTAACACACTTCCCACATGGGCTCTTGGGCAAGTGGCACGTTCAGAAACTAACATAGCAACTTTTAAAAAATACTCATCCCACGAAGGACGTTTTTCGTGATCGCTCATAACTATTCTTTATGCTCCTTTTCGCCGTGCTCACCATGTTCACTTCGTTCAGATTCTTCTTTGTGTTTTTTATAATCAGTTCTACTTTGCTCTGTAACAGGAGCAGGGGAGATAATTTGGCTTTCGGGAGAAGGAGGAGTTGCAGTACTTGGCCTTTTTTCAGTTCCGAATGTTTTAGTTAGTCCAATGATAAGGGCCTGTTTTTCTTCCGGGGTTAATTGAGCTTCAGGATGAAGCGGGAGGTATATGGACATTGGCATAAATCCTTTTTCCACAGCTTCGGCAGCTTCATCGGCTTCGCCCATCTTTTCAACTGAGATATTAAAGTGCTGTCTGCCTTCATTTACATCTTTTGTAACGAGCCATGAAGCAGGAGCTACATAAGAGTACCATGGCCATTTTGTTTCATGGGAGTGGCAATCGAAGCAAGCACGTCGTGCAAGTTCCTTTGTTTGAGGGGAATCCCACGGTGGATTTGCTGTAACAGGTGGATTTGTTCTTTCGACAGGAATAAATTGAATAAGTACAAAAATTCCTGCTACGGCAATCAAACTATATTTAAGCCAAGTTTTCATCTTTTTTTTCCTTTACAATCCCAAACTGAGTAACGTATTGTTTGGACTGTTTAACTGTTTCAAATAAATCTAAATTTTTCTGCGGAAATGTCTGCTGTTTATGGTATAAATGATACTGCACAGCGATGTTGTTCAAAGATTGCACTGTGTATCCAAGACCTCTAAGTCGAAACTCAATATCCGTATCTTCACCAACCGAAGGAGCTTGGTATCGCTCGTCAAAACCATTGCAATCCAAAAGCCCTTTTCGGTATAACGAAAAATTGCATCCTAAAATTCCGCGTTGCTTTTTATTAAATGTACTTCGCAACATTTTATTTCTAAAATAGAAGCCTTTTTCGGCATCTTTGCCTTCTCCGGAAAGTCCTTTGAGCAGAAGTGCCGGAATACTCTTTTCTAAAAACCCCACACTTATCAAGCTTGGGGTTAGCGCTTTCGAAAACATTTCAGGCAGATTAACTCTTCTACCGGTGAGAATGGTTGTTTGTGAACTATTAGTAACGTGTTCTTCCACAAAACTTGGATGCGGAATGCAATCAGCATCAATAAAAATTATATAATCAGCCGAAGAAACGGAAATAGATTTATTGAGGGCTTCGTTTTTTCTAATTTTATTATCCTCTTGCCAAAGGTATGTATAAGCGAGCCTAGAATTATCAAGAATTCTCTTGGCTGATTCAACTTCATTTTCGCAT
>CALKUG010000386.1 GCA_937996765.1 uncultured Ignavibacteria bacterium | reverse complement strand
TGTTAGAGTGGTCGCGGATACAATCAGGGAGATTTCAGCCCGAATACACAATAATCAACCTTTACACCATGGCTCAAGAGGTTGTTAGGTTAATCGAAAATTCCATCACTCAAAAAAATATTGTTTTGATTGTTGAGATTCCCAAAACCATTACTGTAAGCGGCGATTATAATATGATTTTTACCGCTATTCGCAATATTGTTAGTAATGCGCTAAAATTTACCCCTCGTTTTGGTTTTATAAACATCCACGCATGGGAAACAAAAGAGGGAATGGTTCAGTTTTCAGTGGCGGATACCGGTGTAGGTATGGAGCCCGAAATAGTGCAAAAGCTCTTTAAAATTCAGCATCAAGTTTCATCAAAAGGAACCGAGGGTGAAAAGGGCTCAGGCTTAGGCTTAATTTTGGTTGCCGAAATAATAGAAAAGCATAGGGGCACGATGAAAGTTACCTCACGATTAGGGGCGGGTACTACAGTTTCGTTCTTAATTCCGCAGTATCAACAACGCGTTTAAAGTCTTACTTTACCACAAGTTCCGTATTTCTATAAAATTTGGTAACTTTAGGGGTTGTTTTTCGCAATTTATCACACCCAATCAATAAACTTTTCATTGAATAGTGTTGTTTTAAATATGCACCCATATCAGAGAAGCGTAATTAGGATTTCTCAACAAGTTTTTATTACAAGGAACTATAATGATAGAAGAAAATAAAGATAAAGATTCAATAGAGCTGGAAAACGAAGAGTGGATGGAGTCGTTAGATTACGTACTCTCCAACGGAGGCCCACAAAGAGTTATCGAAATTCTCCGTAAACTGCAAATTCGCGCACATCAGCACGGAGTAGCGGTTCCCTTCACAGCTAACACCCCCTATATCAATAGCATTCAAAAAGATAAACAAACCCCATTCCCTGGCGACCGAGAAATCGAACGAAGAATTAAAAGTATTGTTCGCTGGAACGCAATGGCAATGGTTGTTCGTGCTAATAAAAACGAGAGTGGTGTAGGCGGTCATATTTCAACTTTCGCTTCGGCAGCTACATTATACGAAATTTGCTTTAACCACTTTTTCCGCGGAAAAGGTGAGAACTACGATGGCGACCAGATTTTCTTCCAAGGTCACGCATCACCCGGTATTTACGCCCGTGCATTTTTAGAAGGACGTATCTCGCAAGAATTACTCGAAAATTTTAGACGTGAATTAAAACCCGGTGGCGGACTTTCATCCTACCCGCACCCTTGGTTAATGCCTAACTTCTGGGAGTTTCCAACGGTATCAATGGGTCTCGGTCCTATTATGGCTATCTACCAGGCACGTTTTAACCGCTATTTAGAAGACCGCGGTATTAAACAAAACACCGGACGCGTTTTTGCGTTTTTAGGTGATGGCGAAACAGATGAGCCCGAAGCACTTGGTGCAATTTCTCTCGCCGCACGCGAAAAATTAGATAATTTAACTTTTGTTATTAACTGTAACCTCCAACGTCTCGATGGACCTGTTCGCGGAAATTATAAAATTATCCAAGAACTTGAGTCTGTATTTAGAGGTGCCGGATGGAACGTTATTAAAGTTATCTGGGGTTCGGAGTGGGATCCGATTCTCGAAAAAGATACCGAAGGCAAGCTTGTTCAAAGAATGGGCGAACTTATTGATGGTCAGTATCAAAAGTTCTCTGTTGAAAGCGGTGCTTATATGCGCGAGCATATGTTTGGTAGCGACCCCGACTTATTGAAATTAGTTGAGAATCTTTCCGATGAGCAACTACGCCAAATGAAACGTGGCGGTCATGACCCCGAAAAAGTATTCGCAGCATTTAAATCTGCAACCGAGCATAAAGGTCAACCAACCGTAATTCTTGCTAAAACCATTAAAGGTTACGGATTAGGCGAAAGCGGTGAAGGTAAAAACATTACCCACCAACAGAAAAAATTAAACGAAGATGAGTTGCGCGAGTTCCGCAGCCGCTTTGGTATTCCGATTTCGGATGACGAAGTAGCAAAAGCTCCGTTCTATAAACCTGCCGATGACTCACCTGAAATGCAGTATCTGCAAGCACGTCGTGCTCATTTAGGTGGTTATGTACCAAGCAGAAGAGTAGATGTTCGTCCTATTAAAACTCCTCCTGAAGATATTTTCACAGAGTTTTATGAAAGCACCGAAGACCGTGAAGTCTCTACCACTATGGTGTTTGTGCGCATATTGGCTAAATTATTGCGTGATAGAGAAATTGGAAAATTGATTGTTCCTATCGTTCCAGATGAGGCTCGTACCTTTGGTATGGAAGCGTTGTTCCGCCAAATTGGTATATACTCTCACGTAGGACAGTTGTACGAACCCGTTGATAAACAAAGCTTATTGTATTATAAAGAAGCCAAAGACGGCCAGATTCTCGAAGAAGGTATTACCGAAGCAGGTTCTATTTCTTCGTTTATTGCCGCAGGAACTGCATACGCATCACACGGTGTGAATATGATTCCTTTCTTTATATACTACTCAATGTTTGGTATGCAGCGTGTTGGCGATAGCGTTTGGGCTGCTGCCGATATGAGAACCAAAGGGTTTTTAATTGGCGGTACTGCAGGTCGCACAACCTTGAACGGCGAGGGCTTGCAACACCAAGATGGTCATAGTCATGTTATTGCTTCAACAGTGCCAACACTGCTCACATACGACCCCGCGTTTGCGTACGAGTTAGCGGTTATTATTCGTGATGGTATTCGCAGAATGTACGAAGAGCAAGAAGATGTGTTCTATTATATCACCGTTATGAACGAAAACTACCCCCAACCTGCAATGCCCGAAGGTGTTAAAGAAGGAATTGTTAAAGGTATGTATCGTTTCAGTAAAGCCGGCTCAGGTAAGCACAAAGCTAATCTGTTTGGTAGCGGCACCATTCTTAACGAAGTGATAAAAGCAGCTGCAATACTTCAAGAAAAATATGATGTAGCAGCCGATGTTTATAGCGTTACTTCGTATAAAGAACTCCGCAAAAATGCATTGGAGTGCGAGCGTTACAATTTGTTGAACGCAGATGAAAAACCCAAGGTGCCTTATATAACAGAGATGTTTGAAGGTAACGATGGCGTGTATATTGCTGCCTCCGATTATATGAAAGTTCTTCCTGATTCGATTAGCAAATGGTTGCCTAAAAACATTGTATCTCTCGGAACCGACGGTTTTGGAAGAAGCGAAGGCCGCATTGAATTGCGCGACTTCTTCGAAGTTGACCACAGATACGTTGTATTAGCTACCCTGAAACAACTTGCTGCCGAAAAGAAAATTAAACCGGCGGTTGTAACAAAAGCTATGAAAGAAATGGGTATCGAAAGCAATAAACGCAACCCCATGATTTCTTAGAATTGAGTATCGGGGTTAGTGTGAAGCTAACCCCCTACATTTTGTTTTGATACAGATTAGAAATTGAATTAAAGGTTTTATAATGAAAGAATTTGTCCTCCCCGAATTAGGTGAAAACATCAGTGCCGCCGTTGTTATTCGGGTTATGGTTAAACCGGGCGATGTGATTAAGGAAGACCAACCCTTACTCGAAATCGAAACCGATAAAGCCACTATCGAAGTACCTTCGAGTGTAGCGGGTACCGTAAAAACGGTTGCTATTAAAGACGGAGATACTGTTAAAGTAGGTGCCCCAGTATTTACATACGAAGATGGCGTTGCCGCTCCGGCTCCTGTTGCATCACCTGCCCCACCACCGCCACCAGTTCAAGTTGCGGCTCCGGTTGCTACCCCGGCTAAAGCAATGGTTTCCACCGAAGTGCAAAAGTTTGTTTTGCCTGAGTTAGGTGAAAATATCGCCAAGGCAACGGTAATTCGTCTTATGGTTGAAGCAGGTAAACCGATTAAAGAAGACCAAGCAGTACTCGAAATCGAAACCGATAAGGCAACCATAGAAGTGCCTTCGAGTGTTTCGGGTATGGTGGTAGAAGTATTTATTAAAGAAGGCGATAGCGTACCCGTGGGTAACCCCGTGTTTAGTTACCTTGGTGAAGTACTTGTTGCAGCAACTACTACT
>CALKUG010000385.1 GCA_937996765.1 uncultured Ignavibacteria bacterium | reverse complement strand
GCAGCTAATAACAACATGATCTTCGCAAACTCAATGGTTGCAGGAGCATTTGGTAAAGTTGCTGATACAACCAAATCGAATGGTACTTTCAATCCAACAACTTGGTTTACCGCCGGTAACAACCAATCGAGCAACGATAACGCAACTGCAAAGTTGTACGATGCTTTCAACATGGTTAATCCTGTTGTAATGCCTATGGTTGGTTCACCTTTATTGACCGGTGCAGCAATTACTCCTAATGACGGTTTCTTTGATGCTGCTAACTACATTGGTGCATTTGGAACAACCAACTGGACAGCAGGTTGGGCTACTTTCAACCCTGCTAACTTAGTTGATGTTGATGAAAACGGTGGAAATCTTGACCCTGTAGTTACAGACTATGCATTGTCACAGAACTTCCCTAACCCATTCAACCCATCAACCACTATTAATTTTGCATTACCTGAAGCAGGAATGGTAAACTTAACCGTTTACAACATTCTTGGTCAGCAAGTTGCTTCTCTTGTTAACGATGTACGTAGTGCAGGTTCACACAGCGTTACCTTTAACGCAAGTAACCTTTCTTCCGGTATCTATATCTACCGCCTACAAGCCGGAAACAACGTTATCAGCAGAAAAATGAATCTTCTCAAATAAGTCTCACTTCCACTTATTTGTAGAACCTTCGACAGGGGCTTTCGCAAGAAAGCCCTTTTTTATTTTATCATGATGAGAATCATTTTAGAGGGTTGTACTGCGAGAAGCGAGTGGGGTATATTGGCGGGTAAATTCACAATTTCACCTTCTTCGGCTATAACTTTTTCATCACCAATTCCTATCTCCATTATACCATCAACTATCATAACTAACGCATCAAATGGCGAAGTATGTTCTGAAAGCTGTTCGTTTGTATCAAAAGCAAAAAGTGTAACATTTCCATTGGGCTTTTTCAATAATTGTTTACTAACAATTGCCTTTTCAGAATAATCTATCAACCCTTTTGCAGATTGTGCATTCATGCTCATTGCGATTTTCTTTCTTTTTTTATTATCCGTTTAATTCTCTTCGAGCCTCTGCGCTCATCATAGAAGGGTTCCATTTTGGCTCCCAAACTAATGAAACAGCCACTTCCTTCTCAGGCTCAAATTGTTTTACGATATTTTCCACCCACAATGTGATGTTATTGTGCATCGGGCAACCCGGAGTGGTTAGGGTCATGATTATTTTATTTTTATCGGTTGCCTCGTCCAAGTATGCCTCATAAACGAGACCTAAATCAACGATATTGATTCCAACTTCAGGGTCAATCACTCCTTTTAGAACTTCAAATAATTCATCTTTTGTTGCCATAGTATTACCTTTTATAAATTTGTATCATTGAATAAGAGAATAATAATGAGGAGATAAAAAGTAGTATAAAAAAGAAAAGAAGCGGAGACTGCATATTTGAGAACAAAGAGAGAATGCTGCCAGTCATTCCCGTAACGCCAAAAACAAGACTAATCTTTGCATATTTTTCGTCGAATAAATCTTTTAGTTTAGGTACAGGTTGCAAACCTACTAAATCGCTGTATTTGTGAAACCAAACTAAAAATGGTACAATTTTATACATCTGCCCCATAATTAAAAGAGAGAGAAAGGGGAAGATAATCATAAACCCGTACACAAGTGAGAGGTTTTTAACAGATGATGGGTCAATAAAGGTCATAATTATTCCTATAACCACAGTTAATGATAGAGAACCAAATGCGATGATTGAGAAGGTGATTCCGACATCGTTTTTTGTTCTCAATCGCTTATCGAAAATGACCCCAATCTGATAAACATAAAGCATTAATCCGATGGCTATCATTAGTGAAAAAATATAAAAGAGAAATGTAACATCCTCGAAATGCATTACTACCATTATTCCCTGAAGCCCAATATTAATGAGCCAGAAAGACCATTTGCCAAGAGCAAGAGAAAATCCGTGAGCAAGCGTGAACATAGGAATCAGTTTATAGCTTACACCCATAATAATCATCGTTACCCAACCAACAAAGGCAACGTGTGCATGGAGGTTGAGATATTGCAGATGGTCAATTTTGATGTAAGGTTTCCAAAGGTTGATTGCCATCAGAATACCAGCTACAGCTGTTACAGACAAATGATAGAGTGCTGAAACTATATGGAATCCCGTAAGATTCCATTGTTTAACGCTAAAAAGAGTAACAGAAATGTTTATTATGAAAATAAGCATAGCAAGGTTTAATAAAGCAGCTGATAGGATGAAGAATTCATCAATTTGATAGACCCAAAATCCATAAATCAATCCGATAGTACCAATGAGGTAAATCCAGAATTGAATTTCAGCCAAATCCTCGCTCCACAAGGAGACTTCCAATACTACGGGAACTAACTGAAATAATGCTCCAATTAGTATCATTGTTATCCAACCCAGCGTTGCTATGTGAGTAATTGCTAAGATTCTCGGCTGGAAGTGATGACCTACAAAGTATTGATAACTGACAACCATTGCCAAGGTAAGGAGAACAAAAGAAATGGTTGCCGATATAAAATACTTATTAACAATTCTAAACGGTGGAGAGTAAGCACCAATTACGCCATTACTGTTCATTTCTTAATTAAGAATTCTTTGTAATGATGACTTTGTAATAGTTTTCGTCAATCTTGTTGGTAATTGCCTTATAACCACGTTTATCAAGTGCATCGTAGAGCATAAACGGCTCTCTATGATGGTGGACTACCAAAACGGTTGAATCGGTTAATGTTGTCAAAGTTTCGAGTATTTTTTCCATCGGTTCAGGTGGTGCTAATTCTCGAACATCAATTTCTACAACACTATCCGGGATGCCTGTCAAATCGAGCTCATTGGCATCGGATTCTTGATTGCTTCTTGTGAAATAGACATGATAAGCAGAATCTTTAAACTCGGCATAGTGGATGAAACCTTTGTCACCCAAAACCTTATAGAGTGGGTGAGGTTCAAAGCCAACAATAATACACATTGTTTCGTCAGATTTGAGATTTTTTACAACGCCCATAATATCCAAAAAAGGATCTCTTCCTGTTTCGAGTATGGGACGAACATCTAAAGTTACGATTGATTGTGGACTGTTTGTGTGATTTTCCATGACTTACCTTTGTTTAAGTGAACAGAAAATTTACAAGAAATCAACATGTCAGTTATTGACAAAAGTCAATTTTTAAAATTATTTTTCTGATAATTCACGGAGTCGCTGAAGATTGGTAATATATATCGTTTTTTTATTCAACCGAATTATGTTGTCTTTTTCAAGTTTTGCTAAGGTTCTCGAAAGAGTTTCAGTAGCGATACCCAAGTATGTTGCAAGAGTGGAGTAGTGGAATTTAAGAATAACGCAAGGTTCCACTTCATTGTTGGAACCATTTTCTTTAATCTCTTTTAAAAAGTAATGCGCTAATCTTCCCTTTAAATCTCGTGTTGAAATAATTTCAATTTGGTGGATTAATTCTCTTGTTCGTTTTGAGAGCCCTGCCAGCATTTTCATCGCAAGGTGAGGTGATTCGGCAAGAAGTTCGAGAAATCCATCTTTTGGTATAAAAATTGCAATGGAATCCTCTGTACAAGTTGCGGTTACGGGATAGTTTAGTCCTTCGAATAAAGGAATCTCGGCAAACATACTTAGCGGATAAAGAATATGCACTATTGCTTCGTGACCAGTTTCCGCAATTAAGGATGCTGTAACGGTTCCCTTCAAAAGAATATAAAAACCTTTGTATAAATCATGCTGATTAAAGATTACTTCAGATTTTTTAAACCTGCAGAGTGTGCTCAACGCAATTAACTGACGAAGTTCGTTATTGTTCAATTCCGAGAATAAGGGAAAATCTCGGATTGTTTCTTTTGAAAAAGAGCGGTTTTGAGTATTTAAACCCAATAACAATTACCTCGCAAGTTTTCTGAAATTATCTCTTGATGGAGTTGTACGTAATTCTGCTAAGCGAAAATTCTTTGTGAAATGTTGCAATTTTAAAGTTAGTTTATTCAGATCGTCTGCAGCTCCTGCCATCTGTTGTATAGCAACTGCGGTTTCACGAGAAACATTAGCCATGTCTTTTATAGAATTAAGAATCATCTGAGAAGTATCCTGCTGTTCCTTACCTGCCTTAGCAATCCTATTTACCTGTTCGGTTACATCCCGAGTACTGGAAATAATGGAATCGAGTGAATCGTTTGCACTTGCAGCAAGCACTATACCTCTCTCAACTTTACTCTGTCCAGATTTGATTGAAACAACAGCATTTTCAGAGTCTTTTTGTACCGACTTAATCATCGTTCCAATTTCTTTGGTAGCTTTTGTAGTGCGTTCGGCCAATTTTCTTACTTCATCTGCAACAACAGCAAAACCTCGTCCTTGTTCGCCAGCACGCGCAGCTTCAATTGCAGCATTAAGTGCAAGAAGGTTTGTTTGGTCAGCTATATCTTCAATAACTTGCACAATATCACCAATTTGTGCACTTGACTTACCGAGTTCTTCAATAGTTGCTGCTGCAGAGGTTACAACCTCGGCTATTTCTTTAATTCCGTTAATTGTTTCTTTAACAGTTTGTCCGGAGCTGATGGCAGTTTTTTCAGCAACTTGTACTTTACCGGCTGCGAGTTCGGTATCGGAAGCAATGGTTGAGAGAGATTCGCTCATTAGGTCTATGTTTCCTAAAACGCTTTCTGCTTGAGTTTCTTGTTCTACCGACCCTGCTGCCATTTCTTCTGCTGTAGAAGAAATTTGCTCACTAGCACTTGCTGTTGCAAAAATAGCATCGGTTACCTGCGTAAGTAATTCGCCATTTTTTTGAACAACTTCGTTAAAGCCGTGAAAAAGTTTAGCAATATCATCATCACCTTTAACCGGCAATTGTACGGTTAAATCACCCTTTGCAAAAACCTCCATTGCCTCCAAAAGAGTTTTGGTGCTATCTGACAAATGTTTTTCTTTCTGTTCCGCTGCTTGAACGCCAAGACGCACTTTTTCTTCAACCCCTGCTTTTTCCATCAGCAGTGCTTGTTTCGAGGATTTCAAATTTTGAATCATTACATTCATTGATTTACGAACAATACTAATCTCATCTTCTTTTTTTACTGAAAGCGTAAAATCTAAATCACTTGACGCAATTCTCTCTGCTGCTTTTCCAAGCGAGTTAATTGGTTTAAGAACAAATTTTTCTATTGCCGTTTTTATTCCTGCCAGCACAATGGCAAAAACAATACCAATAATTGTTATAAACAAAATGAGATTTTGTGTTGTGCCCGAAGAAGAAACCTCATAGAGAGATACTGAGTTGTTTAGCTCTTTCAATAAAATGACACTTTTAGTTTGAGCGTCTGCTAATACAACACGCTCCTCAGGGGTTGCTGTAGGGGTTTCTACAACTAAGTAACATGCTGCTTTATACTCTGCCCAAATAGGTTTTATAGTTTGTAAGCTTTGAATGAACTCTCTATTTTCTGCTTTAGGGAGTTTAAGATCTGTATCTCCGAATTCGAGACCATTTAAAGTCTTTTCAAAAAGCGACACTGTAACATCAAGTTCTGAAACTTTTATAACCTGGTGTGCAGCAAGAGATGCTTCTTTTAGTATTTTCTGTGAAAGCATTCTTTGCTTACCGGCAAGATTTATAACAAGAGCATCCGATTCTTGTGATGTCAATGTAAAATATGTAAAGAGAATTGATGACGCGATTAAGAGTGCAAAAAGACCCAATACCCAGTTAAGCTGTAATTTGAGATTCTTAAACATAAAATACGACCACGCAAAAAATTATAAAAAGATAAAATTGTCTGATTAGTAATTTAATCATAACGAAAGCTAATAATTTTTGAACAAATTGTATAGTTATTTGTTAATTAATTTGAGCTTTAGGAATTATCTACCTTGAGTTGGTGTTATATTCATATCTGTCAATTTTAATGCGATTTTATCTTATGAATTTAATATATGATGAAACCACTGCTGTTGGAATGTTAGGCGAAGTTGTGGATTCTATGTGGATACCTAAAACCGCACTTGTTAAATGGCTTTCGAAAACTACATCAACCATTTTCTTTCAACTCAAAACAGGCGTGCTTGTTGTGTTGGGTGATGAAGGTAGAGTAATATTTCCTAATAGCGCACTTCTTGACTCATTGGACACTTATTTTGAATATGATGTAACGCAGCTTGCTGAGTTTGTTCTTAATACGTCTGGCTCGGAAGTAACGTTTCAAATTCGTGTCAATCACAGATCGGTAAATAGTGGATATGTTTTAACAATTGCTTTGGGAGAGAATGTTATTACAAGTACTGTTCTTCCTCGCTATCAAAACACCTGATAACTTTTGTGAATTAATTTTTTTACTCTTTCCATACTTCTCAATTCCGTATCTTTGCACGTTCATTTAAGTGAGTTTTTACGTGCAGAATAAATCAAAACGCTATCTTTATTTTTATAATGATAAGCTTCTTACCCTAACAGATTCTCCTGAAAATTGGTATCAGCAAGAACCTTTCCATCAGGATCTCCAACAAGATTTATCGCCCTCTGAATCTCCTATAGTGGCAGTGGAACAACACAACTATTTTTATGAAGTTCTAAATTACTCCTACATACCCGAAGGATATACACAAACAGATATCCGCACACTATTGCGAAGCACAAGCGAAGAAGATTTTTCTATTATCGCTCGTTGTTCTATGTTGGCGCATTGGAACAGAAGATCAAAATACTGTGGAGTTTGCGGAGCAGAAACAACGCTTGGGCCCGGTGAACTGGTTAAAAAATGTGAAAAATGTGGAGAACATTTTTATCCTCAGATGAATCCTGCAGTAATAGTTGCAATAACACGCGGTAACGAAATTCTATTGGGTGCAAACAAACGATTTAAAGGAAATATGTACAGTACTATTGCCGGATTTGTAGAGCCCGGGGAACAATTTGAACAAGCCGTTGCTCGTGAAATTATGGAAGAAGTTGGTGTTACAGTAAAAAATATTAAGTACTTTGCTTCGCACCCTTGGCCTTTCCCTAATTCTATTATGATAGGGTTTACCGCGGAATACGATTCAGGTACGCCAACTCCCGACGGCAACGAAATAATTGATGTTCAATGGTTTACAAAGGATTCACTGCCACAAGTTCCGCCGGTAGGAAGTATTGCAAGAAAATTAATTGATCATTTTATAAAGCAAGCAAGTTGATGGAAAGCATAAGAGAAAAACGATTATTGCAACTTCTCTTTTTTGGGGTACTTATAGGGGCTTTAGATATTTCAATTGTGGGACCTGCTTTACCGGCAATACAAAATCAATTTGGGATTGATGAACGTGCATCCTCATGGATCTTTGCTTCGTATGTATTAGCAAATCTCGTTAGCACACCGATAATGGCAAAGCTTTCGGATCTGTATGGACGCAAAAATCTTTATGTGCTTAATATGGCTATTTTTGGTGTTGGCTCCCTATTGGTTGTTCTCTCGCAATCCTTCGAAATGTTGGTTATTGCTCGCGGTATTCAGGGGATAGGCGGAGGAGGTATTTTCCCGGTTGCTTCCGCAGTTATCGGGGATTCGTTTCCTGTTGAAAAACGTGGCAGAGCATTGGGCATGTTGGGTGCAGTTTTTGGAATAGCTTTTTTGTTGGGACCTCTTGTTGCGGGAGTATTGTTAGTTTTTAGCTGGCATTGGCTATTTGTAATAAATATTCCGTTTGTACTACTCATTATATTTTTTGCATTTAAACTATTCCCTAAAGAAAAGCCGCATTCCACAAAACAAATTGATTGGAAAGGGATTGTTCTTCTGAGTATAATGATTGTTTCTGTTTCGATTGGTTTTAACAGCATCGAAACGGAGAATGGACAGCTTGTACCCCCACATTTTTGGACTATTCTTCTACTCGCTACACCCTTTGTAATGTTACCATTTTTTGTAAATAATGAACGTAAGCAGGAAGAACCTATTGTTCGCATGGGGCTTTTTCGCTCAAGACAAGTTCAACTGGTAAGCATACTCTCTTTTGCTTCGGGGTTATTACAAAGTGCGTTGGTATTTTTAGCGCCTTTTTTAGTGGCAATATATTCTGTGAGCTTTTCTGCCGCAAGTTTTATGTTAGTTCCTGCCATACTAAGTTTAGCAGTCTCTTCTCCCATCTCAGGCAGAATAATAGATAAAATGGGTTCACGTTTTGTGTTACTTATTGGATTGGCAACCACCACTTTTGGTTTTGTAATACTAACCTTATTTGGTGGTTTATTACCAGGCTTTTATACCGCCCTGGTATTTATTGGACTGGGAATGGGGTCAATTGCAGGAGCGCCACTACGCTACATAATGCTCAACGAATCGGAGCAGCGAGAAAAGGGCTCTGCACAAGGGTTGATTAGAGTTTTTATGGGAGTGGGACAAATTGTTGGGGGAACTCTCACCGGAGGTGTTATAGCAGCTTTTCCGCTTGAACACCAAGGTCATTTTATCGCCTACGGAACAATTGCGGTGTTTAGTGGGAGTATGACAGTATTATCGATTTTCTTAAAATCGAAAGAAAAAGAAAGAGCAACTTCTAAGCAAGTCGATTAATTTGTGAAAGTTTCCATGCCTCTCGTGCGTCGGCAGGTATTATTGGTTCAATTGCTAAAAGACCGGCTCTGCCAATAGCTTTTTCGAGATGACGAAGCTCCTGTAGTTTACCTTTTGTGGTGTCATCGAGTTCTTCTTGCATCCCCATTTCACGCAACATCAATAGGGATTTAGCTTTCAATGAGAGTTCCAGATAATTCCGAATATATGCCATTATATCTACAAGCGTTTCGCCTGAAAAGCGTTCGCGAATTGTGAGTATATATTTACCGGCTGCTGTAGAAGAAAACTCGCCTTTATGCATCAACGTTAGTAACTTAATTTCGGTATCAAATTCTTTATCCAACTGTCCTGAGATAAAAGAGTTTTCATATTTGAATAATGCCCACACAGAAATAGGAAGCGATACCAACTGAATTACAATTATACTCCAGGGGTTGTTTAGAACAATGATTAGTAAGTTGAAGGCGGAGTGCAGTAAAACGGCAGCAATGAGCGAGAGTATGTAGGCAAGGGTTCTCGATGCAGTTAAATAACGTAGTTGCAACAAAGCCACGCTAAAAACAAACATTGAACCGGTATGCATAAATGCGGCTCCAAAACCTCGTAATAAAGCGTATTCAATTGAAAAAGCCGAAGAATTTGCTGATGAGAAAAAATAAACGTTTTCAGCGATTGCAAATCCGGTACCCACAGCCAAACCGTAAAACGCCCCATCGATAATAAAAACTATTTTTTTTTGTTTTATTAATAATAGAATAAATAGAGCTTTCAAAAACTCTTCTATAAAAGGTGTAATGGTAATAAAACCAAGAGTAGGGTATTGATGAGCAGTGAGAGTGTTGAAATAAATCAGGGCAGAGGTGTTTGCGTAATAAGAAAATACAACAACTAAAATTCCCCAAACAAAAGCAGCCGAAAGCAAAGTTAATGAAATCAGGCGTCGAGAATCAAAAAGATAAAATAATGCCGGTACTAATAAAACAGGTAGAACGCTTATAAGTACCGGCAGCAAAATGGTAGTAAGTTTTAGTTAAACGTAACGGTAGTATTGTAAGAATCAATACCGTTATCGAATGCTTTAACTGTGATATTCTGTGGTTGTTCGGTGTTATTTCTGAACATCAACAACATTTTGTAATGAGCTGGTGATTTCATGGTGACTACAACCATAGACGAAGCAATTTGAGTTAATGTATTCCCATCTTGTGAAACTTTTTTAACTCCAATGAGACTCAGTTTGGTTTCATCGTAAATTATCTCAATTGCTGTGTTAGGTTTGATAGAGCTTAAATCGAGCTGAGCAACCCCTATTTGATTTTCTGTGAAAACCTTAACCTCACCCTCAACGGTACCGGTATTGATAGTGGTTATGGTACCTTCCTGTAGAGAGGCGAGTTGATCTAAATCAGCTACCGTACCAAAAAGAAACTTCTTTGATACATCATACGGGTTGTTGTATTTATAAAAAACACCTAAACCTACAATTCCCGCTATAAAACCAAGAGCAAATAAAACTACGAGCCAAACCTTGCTGTCGCCATTACGAACCGAATATCCATCAGTTTCAAAGTCTTGTTGTTCACCATACATACTTACACCTCATAAAAAATAAAACATAGATTGCACACACAAAATACTTTAATTCCTAAAATAAAGCAAACTTCGATATATTGCACGTAACAAAAAAAACAGCTTTATGTTAAGTTGTTTAAAAGTAGTAATTTCGTAGTTACTGTTTTACACACATTGTGCAAATTTGGGTTTATGATACAAAAATTGTTACGCATATCTTTATTGTTAATAATAGGACTCCAACTTCAGGGGTGCATAAACTATACACAAAAAGTTTCATTGAATCGTGATGGTTCAGGAACCATAGAAGTGCATTATTGGATGGATATTCCCGAATCCGATAGTTCCGGTATTCTCCCTGATAGTGTTGGGCTTTTTGATACCACTAAGGTAAGGGATGTTTTTTCGGCGGACTATACAACCATACAATCTATTACTGTATATCGAGACTCCACCGATAGCACGCTCCATGCACAAATTATAATGGATTTTAAACATTTAGATTCCCTTAACGCTCTTGTTCCTTTTCAAGGATATGAATTTTCATTCAAAGAAGGAGCAGCGGGGCAATCAGTAGTTTCTCAAAAAATACCACCTCTTCCTATTGCTCCGGGAACGGAACCAACAAAGTTTATAGCTACCTATATCTACGATTTGCATGGTGAGATGATAACTCATAATGCGCAGAAGATAGATGGTACCAAGCTGAGTTGGCGATATTATGCCGACGAAATCGGGCAAGGTAAAAATATAGCAATAACCTACAAACCGTATAAAATCAAAGAAACACCGCAGTGGATTTATGGTTTAATGGTTTTTACATTGCTTGTGGTAGTCTATTTCCTTTTCAGAAAGAAAAAATAGCCAAAACACTTCATTTTCCGCAAAATAACGAAGCTATTTAATTGCTACATTAGTTTTTATTGACTAAAGTGCATTTTTTAGTTATATTGCGAGACTGTTTTCAAAAGAAAAAGTGAATCCGATGGGATACGGTTACAAAGTTTTCTCAGGCAGCTCCAATCTACCACTGGCTACTAACATAGCTCGCAGGATAGGTACCGAGTTAGGAGAAATAGAACTCAAACGATTCAGCGATGGAGAAATTTGGGTTAAATATAGCGAAAATATTCGCGGTGCGGATGTTTTTATTATACAAACAACCAATCCTCCGGCGGAAAATTTGCTCGAGTTACTCATCATGATTGATGCGGCTCGGCGTTCTTCTGCAAACAGAATTACCGCGGTAATTCCTTATTTTGGTTATGCTCGGCAAGATCGAAAAGATCAGCCACGAGTTGCAATTACCTCTAAAATGATTGCAAATCTTATTACGGTGGCAGGAGCTGATAGAATAATAACCATGGATTTACACGCTTCGCAGATTCAAGGATTTTTTGATATTCCGTTTGATCATCTCTACGGTTCTTCCATTTTCTTGAATCATGTTAAAGGACTTATTGAGAACCTTGTAGTTGTAAGTCCGGATGTTGGCGGAATCAAAATGGCACGTGCTTACGCAGCAAAATTAAGTGCCGGTTTGGTTGTTAGCGATAAACGACGCCCAAAACAAAACGTTGCCGAGATTGTTAATATCATTGGTGATGTAAAAGGTAAAAACGTTCTTATTGTTGATGATATGATAGATACCGCCGGTACATTCGCATCAACCATAGAAGCCTTAAAGAAATTTGGTGCCGAAAAGATTTTTGGTGCGGTAACGCATCCACTACTTTCGGGTCCCGCAATCGAAAGATTGCAAAAATCAGGAATTGAAAAATTGTTCGTCCTCGATACCATTCCGCTTCCAAAGGAGAAACTCATTGACAAAATCAGTGTGTTAAGCTCCGCGGATTTATTCGCTGAGGCAATAAAACGGACTCATTACAATGAGTCAATTAGTTCACTATTCGATACAGATAAAAGTTAGCAGTTACTCGGAGAAGTAGTAATATGGAAAAAAGAAGTCTCTCAGCCGTTAAAAGAACATCCTTCGGGAAACCGGCAACTAAAGCAGTACGCAATGCGGGTAAAGTTCCCGGTGTTTTTTATGCAAAATCAAATGAACCGATTTCGTTTGAAGTATTCGAGAACGAGATAAATAAATTCGTTTTTACTTCGCAGTCGTACATCGTTGATCTTAAGTTTGAAGATAATTCAAACTATGATTGTGTTATTAAATCCGTTCAGTTCGACCCCGTAACTGATAAGGTTATTCATGTTGATATGCAAGGTATCAATGTTAATGATAAAGTAACTCTCGAAGTGCCAATAGTTATTGCAGGTCAATCAGAAGGCGTTAGACAGGGCGGTCAGCTTAACCAACAGATGCACCGTTTGTCTATTTCTACACTGCCGCAATACATTCCACAAGCAATTACTGTAGATGTTACAGCTTTGCGTTTGGGACACGCTATGACAGTTAAAGACCTTGTGCTTGAAAACATTGAAATTAATAATGCTCCTGAAAGCGTTTTAGTTTCTGTAACAGTTCCTCGCGGTGTTTCACTCGAATCGTTATCTTTAACAGATGCGCCTACCGAGCCTGAAGTTATTGCAAGAGGTAAGAAAGAAACTGAAGAATAATCCCATTGCGGGTTGTTGTTGGACTCGGTAATCCCGGCTCTCGATACGCACTCACCCGTCACAATGCAGGGTTTCTGTTTGCAGACTCTCTTGCGCAAGAATTAGGATTACAGTTCCTTTCAGAAAACAAACTCTTTTTATATGCTCAAGGGAGTGCCTCAGGCACTCCCTTTTGTATTATTAAACCCCAAACTTATATGAATCTTTCCGGTGAGGCTCTATTGTACTTTCTGGAGAGGTATCAACTGGAACCTGCCGACTTTTTGATCTGCTACGATGATATCGCACTCCCGCTCGGCACAGTAAAATTAAAACTAAACGGTGGCGATGGAGGGCATAATGGCCTAACCTCGATTATCGAACATTTACAAACTACTAATTTCCCACGTTTGCGACTTGGAGTAGGAAATAATTTTGCTCCGGGTGGTATGGTTGAGTATGTTTTAGGAAAATTTTCAGAAAATGAATTATTTGACCTCAAATTAGCGTTTACTAATAACGGAGACTTAGCAAAGGC
>CALKUG010000384.1 GCA_937996765.1 uncultured Ignavibacteria bacterium | reverse complement strand
TACTCAGTTGAGATAATTTCAGAAAAATTGAGCAAACTATTAAGCGGAGTTTTAAGCTCGTGAGGCAGTGATAGCGAAATACTTGTGCGAAGTTCTTCAACTCTTTCTTCTGACTTTTTATCAATCAGTTGTTTTTTCTTTAACCGCGTGTTAATAGCATCCAAAAGCTCTTCAATGGTAAAGGGTTTGTTCAAATAGTCATCCGCACCGAGGTTCATCCCTCCCCTTATATCCGACTTATCTGCCCGTGCAGTAAGAAATATAAAGGGTATAGTGTTTGTACGAGGATCTTCTTTCAAGCTTTTGATTACTCCAAATCCATCGACCTCGGGCATGTTCACATCCGAAAGAATTAAATCGGGGAGGTGTTTATTCGCAAGCTCAATTCCTATTTTTCCATTAGCTGCATCAAGTACTGTAAAGCCCTCCAAGGTGAGTGTGTCAACAATAGTTTCACGAATGTTCTCTTCGTCTTCAATTACTAATATTGTTTGCTTTTCCATAGCAACTTCCCAGTCCTTATTTATGCTTTGTTTGGTAAAAATACTTTAAAGAATGTACCTGACCCCACGACTGTTTCAACTGAAATCTCTCCCCCATGTAATTCAACTGATTGTTTAGTTATTGCAAGCCCCAAACCTGTTCCTGATATTGTTCCAACATTAGTTGCCCTATGGAATGGTTCAAAAAGTCTTGCAACATCATCATCAGGAATACCAATACCAAAATCCTGGACGCTGAGGTTTAGTCCCGTGTCATTACAGTCAATAGTAACGATAACGGCACTTTCATTGGGCGAATATTTTATCGCATTTGATATGAGATTCTCAAGTATTTGCCTCATAATCTTTGGGTCGATAAAACAATGCTTATGAGTAAGAATTTTAGTAACCGTAAGCTTGTGACCCGTTTTTAGCAGTACCCCCGATTCAAATTGATCTATTATACTGTCGCAAATTTCAGCAATATCAACAAGCTCTCTTTTTAACTCTAATTTCCCGGCTTGCGTTTTACCAATGAGGAGTACATCATTCAGCAACTGAGTCATATGTGTTACATTTTCTTGGATACGCTTTAAATTCTTTAGTTTTTGTTCGTTTGTTAGTCTTTCAGAATAACGCTCCAAAATCTCGGCTGAGGAGTATATAGTGGTCAGAGGGGTTTTAAACTCATGCGAAGCCATTGAAATAAACCGAGAACGCAAATCGCTTAGCTCACGTTCTTTTGCCAAATTCCGCTTTATTTCTTCTTCTGCACGCTTACGTTCTGTTATATCTGTCAAAAAATTTAACGTGGCCGGTTTCCCCACAAACTGAATCATTACCGTATTAAGTTCTACTATACGAGCCAATCCCGAATTAAGAACAATACGAAATTCATAGCTATTGGGGACCTCTTCACCGCGCATTCTTCTCATATAGTTTTCCAGTAAAATGGGTCTGTCTTCTTCAAAAACAAACGAGGTAAATGGAGCAGATGTAATCTGTTCAAAACTATATCCGGTCAGTTCGGTTGTTCTCTTATTTGCATAGCGGATGATGCCTTCCTGAACAATAACTATTGCATCATTAGAGTTTTCAACCACCTTACGATACTTCTCCTCCTCCGAGCGAAGTATTTCTTCTACTCCCTTGCGCGTTTCTGATTCCATTGCTATGGTTACAAGTGATGAAATGGAAGCTACAAAATCTTCTTCTTCAAGCGAGAATGCTCTTTGTGCACCCACGTGTTCGAGAGCGATTATTCCAACAATTTCACCACGGAACCAAACAGGAACATCCATCATTGAATTAATGCCATGGGGCAATAAATATTCATCTGCAATTCCACACGATTTACACGATTGGGCATCTGCAGCAACAAGCGGTCTGTTAGTTTTTAAAGCTTCAACATAAGTTGCATAAGTATTCGCTCGCCAAGGGAAAGAAGCAGGTAATTCTTTACCAGGTGCGGAGTCATCAAGTAAATCTTTGGAGAGAACATAGAGCATTTCACAACAGAGACTCCCCCTGTCGGGAATTAGTTTCCAAAAACCCACCCGTTCAACTTTTAAAGCATGCGCCGTTGAAGCAAGAATTTTTTTGAGTGAAATCTCAAAGCTACTTTCTTCCGATTGCGCTAACTCCAGTAAAACATTCCTGTTTTCAAGTACCAGTTTGATTCTCAATTTTTCTTGTTCCACAGTAGTCTTTTGCTCAATGGCACGAGCTACTTGATCAGACACATAGGAAAGTATGAGTTTTTCGTTTTCTCCAAACATATCCTCATTATCGTAATCCTGTACCGCCATAACGCCGGCGGCTTTACCTGCAATAATTAGTGGAACACCCAACCAAATGGGTGCAGGCGGTCCGCTTTGCTCAACCTCACCTGTGCCATGTAATTCACGAACAACACTCATAGTTGCTAACAGAGGGGCCTCAGTGCGCATAACGTACTCAGTCATACCTTTGCCGAGTTTTCGCGCTTTGGTGAATGAGCCTTTTTCATCTACCCGATAAGGGAACTGCAATAAATCAGCTTTTTCGTCGTACAATGCTATATAAAAATTCTTGGCACTCATTAATGTCGCAACGATTTCATGAATTGCTTTAAATAATGAATGAAGGTCGGGACTGTTATGAATTGACTCAGAAATTTGATACAAAGCATTCTGTACTCGCTCTGCTTTTTCACGAACCGCGATTTGAGTTTGCAGCATTTCGTTTGTTTTTTTGAGCTCTATTGTTCTTTCATTAATGCCAAACTCAAGGTCTCTGTTAAAGCCTCTAATTTCGTCCTCAACTCTTTTAAGTTGAGTAATATCAGAAATTGCTCCATCGATAACCGACACCTCACCGTTATCGTTAATGAGCGTATTACAATTAATCATTGCCCAAAAATTATCACCAACTTCCGGTGTAAATAAATACTCCCGTGAAGTACGAACCTCGTTTTTACCAACAAGTTCTTTTGTGTCGATGTTGGGAAGAAGCTCGATAAAGTACCTATCTGCATCAAGAACTTCTTGAAAATTATTATATCCAAACATATTTGCAAAAGCATCATTAACATATATAGGTTTACCCTCAGGGGTAATTCGGAAAATAGCTTCGCTGATGTTTTTATTAATGCTCTGCAGTAGCTGCTGCTGTTTTTGTAGCTTTTCTTCGGTGGTTTTATATGCGGTTATATCTCGAGAAACAACCACCACTCTGTACGGGTCGCCATGTTTATCGAAAATGAGATTCCCTTGCGATTCAATATATCTGATGCTGTTATCGGGTAGTAAAAACCGGTATTCAGCCCTTTGACCTTGTTTTTGTGCGATAGTATCAGCAAAAATCTTTTGAATAATTGGCCTATCTTCAGGGTGAACTTCAGCAAATGAATTACTCCCCATCTGTATCACTCCTGCACCAAACATTTTTGTGTAGGAATCGCTAGCATATAATCTTTTGCCCTCAACGTCGAGAATAACAATTAAATCACTTACACCCGATGTGATAATGTTGAATAGTTCCTCGTTTTCGCGAAGTTGACTCTCGTAGTCTTTACGCTCAGTAATATCCCGTATAAATGCCCCAAAATTTGTACCACCCTCGCCCGAGAACTTGGTAATGGTAAGCTCAACGGGAAAGGTTTCACCTGTTGAATTAACAGCAGTAATTTCAATGCGTTTGTTCAAAAGTTTAGTAACCCCTGTTTCCATAACTCTTTTCATACCTCTTTCGTGGGCATCTTTCATTTCCGGAGGTACAATCAAATCACCAATTGATTTCCCTCGCACGTCTTCAATCCCCCAACCAAAAATGCTCTGAGCTTGGCGATTCCAATAAATAATAAAACCATTTGCATCGGTAACTACTACAGCATCAAGTGCATTTTCTAACATATCACTATTATTCAAGCGAAAATCCTAATAACTATTAATTGAAATAACAAGAACTAAAAATTACAATTTTTTATAATATTCTTCATTTTAGAAGAAAATAATTGCGGGATTAAAATCGGAAATTTGTTCCAATAAGAATTGAGTTATTTGTCGCCGTTCCCTCTAAAATTATTTCAGATTGTACAAACAGGAACAATGGATCGAATAATCTTAAAGAACAATCGGCGGAAAGAGCAAATGAACTAAGAATTGTTTCATCTACGCCAATAACTAATTGTGTTGATCTAAAACCTACTCCGGTAGATACATCACCGTCAAAAAAACTACGGTTCAATCCAATGCCTGCAATAGCACCCTTAGTGAATTGGTTAACTATAAAGTCAAGGGTAACTAAACCGGATGACTGAATTAGTGGAATATCATAATAAGAAAACATAATTGAAGCATTTGACGCACGATTTTCACTGGTTCCGCCAAATCGTGTTCCTGCTGAGAAAGATAAATATTTTGTGTTATCAATTCTCCATTGCACCCTCATTTGTAATCCCCTTCTTGCAGTTACATCTATTAAAGAATCTATATAATTCTTTAGGGATTCGTAGTAAACAACATTCCGTCTTTCATCGTACAACAATCCTAAAGTTATACTTTCGGATTCCCTCCAACTAATGTTGGCATACAGCGATGTTAATATGGGGTTATTAAGTGTTTCACCGCTCTGCTTAGAATATAAATCAATTTCGGAGGAAGCAAAGAGATTAATGTTTTTTATAATCGAATTAGAATGTTGTAGATAAAGGAACCTTCTATCTGTAAACCCACTATAAGTTTGTTCGGCTATCGCAATAGATTGTTCATAATTTCCATCGTTAATTTTTCCGCCAAACCCCGCAAAAACTCCATATTGAAAATACTTTGAATCGAATCCCAAATTTTGATATGATGGTCGCGATCCTACAAATGCCCCACTCCACCAATCTTTGGTATCATAATTTAATACTGCCCCATCGTGAATACCAACGTTTGATACCCTACTTGAGATACTTCTCCCTAATGTTATACGAAGGCCATCGTAAAGATTTGTTGATACTGAAAGAGAGTAAACACGGAATAATTTATCAAATGAATAATCAGGATTGTTAATCTTATCGGGGCGATAATTATATGAAATGTAACACTCGGATTCAGAACCATCATAGAATTCGTTTTTTTCATCAAACGAAAAGGTGTATTGCATTCTTGTGAAATCAGTTCCTTCAAAATTTGAAAAAGATGAATAACTTGTAAATCCAATTCTTCCATAAACTTTGGATACAACTTTAGGCGCATTGTATTTGGGCAGTGGTGTGTTATCTGTCTTATCCTTTAAGGAATCTTTCTTCTCGACTATCTTTACAACTATTGAATCAGCTTTTATTTCTTGAGGAAATGCAACAATGGAATCCCCAACAAAAAACTTTGAAGAGTCAATAAAAACTCCTGCAACCGATTTTTTTGAAGTTTGTGTTACAACAATTACAGGTTTAAGCAAAAGGTTTTTTAGAGTATCACCTTTAATAATACCAGCGGTTGTTTCAAACCTTAAATACACTGTTTGTGATGTCAAATAGCTAATAACTCCTATTCTTCTACCTTGAGAATAAGTAATCGATGTACATGAAACTATTATTAATGCACAAACAAACAATAGATATTTTTTACTCGGTTGTTGCATATCAATATGTTTTCATGATTTGAGGTAATCTTTTTATTGACTTAATCAGATAATTACCTCTTGGATGGCAATTATAGCAAGCACTGCTATTGTACGAATATCCCGAAACGTTTCTGTGTTTATTATCCATTCGTGATTTACTGTGTTCATGACAATTAATACACTCAAAAACCTTATAGTTAGTTGGATTTACATGACAGCTTCCGCATGTTGTCCATTCACCCTTATGATTCCCTGAATAAATTGGGAAATATGAAGCATCATGATTAAATGTTGTTGGTTTCCACGAGGTCTGAGTATGGCATACCAAACACTCATGAGGGAACTTTAATGAAGTATGATTTGGGTTGACAGTTTTAGCAAAATCAGCACTGTGGCAATCGAAGCACTCGTGTGCCATCTTGGTGTAAGTACCTGAAGTATGGCACTTTGTACAATCATCAGCTAATGTTTTGTGAATACCCACCAATTGGAAAAATTGATCGTGTATCGGGAACTTTGCCGGCTTCCAATCTGGTGTCAAGGTATGACAAACCTGACAATCCTGTGAAATACTCAAAGCTGTATGTGAGGGATTTACAGTTTTATCATAATCCTTTTTGTGGCAACTAACACAATCATGAGATAACCCTGAATAGACTCCTGATGCATGACACGAATTACAAGTTGAGACATTATGCACCCCTGTTAACGGAAATTTTGAATGATCGTAAGTTGCCGGTTTCCACCCATCTTGTGTGTGACAGCTTAGGCAAGTTTTAGGAAATCCTGCTTCTTGATGCGGTGGGTTGGATGTTGCAGCATAGTTATCCGAATGGCAATCGTAACACTCGTGAGCCATCTTTGTGTAATTTCCTGTTGTATGGCAGCTTGTGCAATTATTTGCAATACTTTTATGAGAACCGACCAATTGGAAAAATTGGTCGTGGATTGGGAATTGTGCCGGCTTCCATCCCGGGTTTGTGGTATGGCAAGTTTGACACTCTTTGCTTATTTGCAACGCAGTGTGATTCGGATTTGTGGTTTTGGTATAATCATCATCGTGGCATGAACTACAATTGGAAGGTATTACCTCATACGTTCCCGATGTGTGGCATTCATTACAACTCACCAACCCGTGTGCATTTGTTAACGGAAACTTGCTGTGGTTAAAGGTTGCTGTATTCCATGAATCTTGAGTGTGGCATGATAAACACGTCTTAGGATAATTTGCAATAACGTGATTAGGGTTAGTTGTTGCGGCATAATTATCTGAATGGCAATCGTAACATTCGTGAGCCATTTTTGTATAATTTCCTGTTGTATGGCAGCTTGTGCAATTATTTGCCAAACTTCTATGAGTACCAACAAGTTGGAAAAATTGGTCGTGGATTGGGAATTGTGCCGGCTTCCATCCCGGGTTTGTG
>CALKUG010000383.1 GCA_937996765.1 uncultured Ignavibacteria bacterium | reverse complement strand
TCGGCTCGCTTGAGGATGTTTCCTTTGCCGGTGGAAAGTTGCTTTGACGCGGTATCGTAGGATTTTTGAAGAGTCTCGATTTGAGTTCCTACTTTTTCAAAAGTTTCTATAAAGGTTGCAACTTTATCGTAGAGGTTTCCTCCTTGACGTGCAATTTCAAGTGCGTTTTGGTTTTGTTTGTGCTGTCTCCATACACTTTCAATTACCTTGAGAGTAATGATGAGATTGCCTGGACTGAGCAAAAGTATATTCTTCTTGTATGCATAGTGCCATAAATCATTGTCGTTGGTAAGAGTAAGCGTATAAACTCCTTCAAGCGGAACGAACATAATCGTGAAATCAAGCGATGAATTTCCAATAAGTGACGGATAATTTTTTCCGCTGAGGCCATCAATATGACTTTTTATTGATACCATAATATTTTTTAATGCAAGTTTTTGTTGCTCAGAATTTTCGGAGCTAACAAATTCGTTATATGCCGTAATACTCACCTTTGAATCCACAATAATATGCTTGTTATCCGGCAGATTTATGAGAACATCTACGAAAAAATTGCTACCAGAAGAATCTTTTATATTGTATTGTGTTTCGTAATGTTGCCCCTTAATAAGTCCCGAGTTTTCAAGCATTTTATCAAGAATGGTTTCTCCCCAATTACCTTGTTGTTTAACATTTGAGGAAAGGGCTTTAGTGAGATTTGCTGCTTCGTTACTAAGTTGATTGTTTAGCTCCGTGAGTTGTTTAATGCGTTCTGCTAACATAGAATTTTGTGAGGTGCCTTCGAGATGTTGAGCACGGAGTTGTTCCTGAAAGTTTTTCAAACTCTCTCTAACGGGGGTAAGCACGGCCTCGATAGTTTGTTTTCCGGTTGTGCTAAATTGCTGCGACTTCTGTTCTAAAATTTGATTAGCAAGTACATCAAATTTATCGCGCATTTGTACGTAAAGTTGTTCTATCTCCTGTTTTTGGGATGTGAGTTTTTCTTTAAGGTTTTCAGCTTCAACTCTCAGACGTTCTTGTTCCACCTTCGAATCCGTTAAGCGGTTTGCAAGGTCTTCGCGCTCTTTCTGAAGCGAAGATATTTGACTGTTTAGTTGACTAATTAAATCGGTCCCCGCTTGTCCGGAGGCCAAACTTTGGTTCCTGAGGATTTTATATCCAAGAAGAAGCGAAGCCGCTACAAGCAAAGAAAGTAGAGGAATAAAAATTGTTAGAGTATCCATAAAATCTCCGTTTATAATTTCGATGCAACATATTCTACCGCGATTTAATTTCCGATTGAATTATCGGCTGTTAAGCGATTCGAGATAGGTGCGGATTAGTTGTTGATAGTCTTTTGCGAACCCTTCAGAACCGGCAGAGTTTAAGCTTTCCTGAATAGTGTTCAAAATCTTCTCAAGTTTTAGTTCCGCAGGTGACGATTTAGAAATATTAGTAGCAGAGTTGGACTCGCGCTCTTTTTCAAAATCACGTTCGTTTATTGAGCGTTGTGCATCGAGCATACGCGAAAGAATGCGTTCTTGCTTCTGTACGAGGTCGGAATCAAGTTTCTCTGTGCGTAAATCCGAAACCACTTCTTTCATCTCTTCGAGTATACGATTGAGATTTGCCGGTAAGGTTTTTGACTTACCCGATCCCTCCGCTTCTTTTTGAAGTTGCTCAAGTGATTTCTGAATACGTTCTTGCTGCTGTGCTAAACGCTCCATTTGCTCGCCAGATTGACCGGAGCTGCCACCCGGTTGCTGCATTTGCTGGGTCATATTATTGAGTCCCATTTGCATTTGGGAAAGTTGTCCTAATTGCTGAAGGAGCGAAGCCATACCTCCACCCTGTCCGCCGCCACCTTGCATCATTGAGTTCATTGCATCGCGCATCAAAAGTGCCGCTTTATTCAATGAAGACATCGAGTTTTGCATACCAGCTTCCGCCCCCGGTTTATTTTTATCTTGCATCCCTTGCATTGCATTTGCCATCTGTTTTTTCGCGTCGCCTAAAGCTTTGCCCATTTCGGGGGTAACGGCAAGTGTTTTTTGTGAGAGATCGGCAAGTTGCTGCAAAATGGTTGATAAATTTTTATCAATAGCCGACTGCTGACGAAGTTCATCGTTAAAGTTAGATGAATTTTGCTGCTTTTTCTGCACGCTGTTTTTTAGTTGCTCTTGTTCTTTTGAGAGTTTGAGAATGTTATCAAGCGAACGCATTAAATCGTTAAGAACCTGCATTTGATTCTGCTGTTGCATTTGTTCTTGCATTTCGGAAAAGCTCTGTTGCATTTTCTGCATATTCTGCTGAATTGATTGCATTTGTTGCATCGCCTTTTGTTTATCGCCCTTTTGTAATTCTTGCTTGGCTTGCTCGGATTTCTGCTGGTTGTTTTGTTCGGCAAACTCTTGTTTTAATTTTTCCAGTTGTTCTTGCGGAGTATCCTTTAATCCCTCCATTGCTTTATCAAGCTTTTGCATTTCCTTTTCAAAATTTTCTAACTCTTGTTCCAACTGTTCTTGTTGCTTTTGTAATTGCTCAGAATTAGCGTTGTTTTTAGTTTTTTCGGAAATTTCTTTTTGTTTTTGCTCAATACGCTCTGCAGATTTTTTAAGGTTCTCGACTCGCTGTTCGGTTTCTATACGTTTGAGTATATTCATAGTGCGCTCAAGACTTTGGCGGAACGCCTCTTCATCAACCTTCATTTGCTCGAGATTTTGCTGAGTATTTTGCTTATTCATCTGTTGGAGCGAAGATTGCAGTTTCTCCATTGCCTTTTTTAAATCTTCATTGGTCATTGAGTCCATTAATTTCTTGAGCTCAAGATATTTTTGCATCGTTTCGGGCGAAAATAAATTATCCTTCTGCATTTGCTCGTTCATTTTATCGAGCTTTTGAGAGGTTTCCTGAAGCTTTTGCTGCATTTGCTCATAGCGATTCAAAGCCGATTCAAGTTTTTGCTTCTGCTCGAATGTCATTTCCTTCATATCAGTTTTTAACTCTCTATCCACGGCTTCTAAATCTTTTTTTAATTGTTCCGCTTCTTTGAGGGTTTCTTCTAAATTCTTTTGGATATCGTTGTGAGATTCTTCTGCCTGAGCAAAAATTTCATCCAGACCTGGCATTCGCACCGTGTATTCGGGTGTTCGAGCTATTCCCGGGCCTGTAGCAGTGTTATTATCGCGAATCTCTAAATGGTAGGTAAAAACATCCTCCGTTGCAGGATTAAGCACACTCAGATTCCATATGTAGGGCACATCGAGTTCTTTTCCTTTTCCAATGGGAATTTCAAGCGATTTGTACTCACGATAAGGTTGTTCGAATTGCGAAGAACTGAGTTTGTAAAAGAGGGTGAGTTTCGAAAAACCATAGTCATCTGAAATGGAAGCTAAAAGTGTAAGTCGGTTATCGGCACTTAAATCGGTGTTTTTACCAGGTTCTTTGAGCTGAATCTCCGGTGCGGTATCCGGAGTTAGTGTTATAGTGTAAGAAACGGGGTCCGCATTGGTGTTTGAGAGAGAATCCTGTAAAACTATGGTATAGCTTCCTGCCTTTTTAAGGGTAAACGAGCCGGAGGCGGTTGAGTTAGTTACCTTAAACGGAATAGCGGTAGAATCGTTAAACCGGAGATACGCTTGGGAAAGTCCTTTGGTTGACTGAACGGTAAACGATGCAATTGCGCCCACCACGGTTTCAATAGAACCGTTATCGAGAAGAGTTGTAGATGATACACCTGTATATGAGGGAGGTATAATGTTGATGGTAAATTGTTTTATAACCGGTCGGTCGGTGATTGAAAGAGTATAAGTTTCTGAACGAACATCCTTCGCCTCGGCAAAATACTGAGTCGAAAAGTTGAGTGAGTAAAAGTTGTAGTTAAAAAAGCCAAGGGAATCGGGGTATAATCGTTCGCGTTTAAATTCTGAATCGGTATCGTCTTTGTAGAAAAAATCTATAAAAGGATGTTTTTCGCCCAAAACAGTAATTTTTATAAACACATCCTCACCTTTTGTGAGTTCGATTGATCCGGGTTCGATCTCAAAAGAAAAAGGGGCGGGTTTTGCAAAACTCGTGGTTGGATTAGAAAGTTGGTAGAATCCGGTTGAAAATGGATGTACAAATCCCATTAAAGCCGATGAAATAAATATTAAAACCAAAAGATATAAGAGCGGTTTAAATAGTGG
>CALKUG010000382.1 GCA_937996765.1 uncultured Ignavibacteria bacterium | reverse complement strand
AACAGACTTTGAATATCTCGGTTGCGAATGCACAATCCAGCTACAGCCGCATCTTTGATGCAGATATGGCAATGGAGCAGCTTACAGCTACCAGAGGCACTATCATTGGTCAAGCAGCTAC
Organism: uncultured Ignavibacteria bacterium; assembly: GCA_937996765.1. Lineage (GTDB taxonomy): Bacteria > Bacteroidota > Ignavibacteria > Ignavibacteriales > Ignavibacteriaceae > CALKUG01. The sequence continues at coordinate 20,696 of CALKUG010000382.1, read as the reverse complement.
CGCGATGGTTAGTCAGCTTAACAGTGCACCGCAACAAGTACTTCAATTATTCCAATAATTTACTAAATTTGCATACGGGTCTTCTCCGAAAAGAGAAGACCCCTTTTGAAAGGTCAGTATTATGAATGCAGCTCATTACGGATATCAAAAACAAAACGCGGCTAATGCTTATTTAGTTAAAGAAATTATGGAAGCAACCCCGCAAAAGTTATTACTTAAAGTTTACGATTACTCAATTCAACAGTGTCAGTTACACGATGTAGCAAAAGCTAACAAAGGTATTGGCGTTTTGATTGATTCTTTGAATTTTTCTGATGAAGATGCTAAACCGATTGCAATGCAATTGTTAGCATTGTATCAATTTGCACAAGATCAGATGCGCAAGAAAAACTTTGATATAGTTTATAAGATTCTTACTGATTTACGTGATGCATGGATTCAGGCTTTTGCAAGTTTGCAGGAGCAAAAAAGAGGTTAATTTTTTACGAAGGTGACGTATGTCCTCGAGTATTCTATCTACAAGCAGTATTAACAATCTTGTACAATCGTACAAGATTCAGCAAGTAAACCAGTATGTTTCGCCTCTCTCACAGAGGAAGGCGAAATATGATAGTTTAAATTCAACATGGTCGAACCTGCTTTCTAAAGTGCAGGCATTGCAGACCTCTGCAACAACCATGAAGGATACTTCTTCATCGTCACCCTATTTAGCTAAAACCGTTACTACATCTGACTCCACATTGGCCACAGCCACTGCTGAAAAGACAGCACTTTCCGGTATTTACTCATTACGCACTACTCAACTTGCAAAGGCAGACGTTGCTTTGTCTCAAACGTTGGCTTCCGCCACCTCTGTTGCAATGGCAAATACTTACCAAACTTTTAAGGTAGCGAACGGGAATTATTCGGCTAATGTTGCAGTAACTTTTGACGCTACTGAAACAAATCAAACAATGATGGAGAAGATTGCGAATGCCATTAATAATGACAAGGCAACTGTTCAATCCTCTTCATTTACTTCCACAGATTTGTATGCAGGAGCAGCGGAAACACAAAGTTTTACCATTGACTTAAATGGAACTAACCATACTATTAACTATACCGTAGATGGTTCACAAACTTACAGTCAAGTAATGGATTCTATTGCCACTGAAATTAACAAGATAAGTGGTGTTACCGCAGAAAAAGTTGAAGACGGCGGAAATGTGAGTTTAAAACTCTCAGTAACCGATAACAAAAATTACATCTCGATAGATTCTACAGGCAATAATCTACTCACTACACTCGGAATTAGTGCCAATAAAGAAAAATCAGCTGCAGGTATTGCAGCTGCAAGTGTTTTCTCGCCAACAAGCGGAAACTCAAAGATGTCGTTTGCAGCTCGTGAAACAGGTTATGATAATAGATTGATTTTTACAGACGATCCTGGAGAGTCTGTTTTTTCATCTCTCGGATTAGTGGGTGATGGAAATCGCTTTGCAAAAGTTGATGATAACTCTGCCGGCTATCTCTACACCGCAACCAGTTCTACTTCAAATCAATTAAACTCTGTTTTAACGTTTAATGGAATACAGGTTCAGAGAAACACAAATGTTATTAGCGATTTGGTTTCAGGTGTAACGGTTACTGTTAAAAAAGAAATGACTACAGAGCCGGATATACAATTAACCGTAAATTCGGATACTTCTGCAGTAAAAGACAAGATTAAAGATTTTATAGATAAATTTAATGATGCTTACAAGTACATTAAAAACAACTCTGCTGTATCAAAAGATTCACGAGGTATTTTTGCTGGTGATACTTCCGCACAATCGCTTATGAACACTTTTCGTTCGATTGCAACTGGAGATGTAACCGGTATAAGCTCAGGAAACTTGAAGGCATTAAGAGAAATCGGAATATCCTTTGACCCCACTAATGGGCTTTCGGTAAGTAACGATTCAACTTTGACTACAGCTATTGATTCGAAAGGTTCGCAAGTAGAGTCATTATTCAACTCTACTAACGGTATTGCGGCAAGATTTTACACTGAAACTGAGCGTTACACAAAGGCTGATGGTGTTATCACTAATCTTAAAACATCATTAGATTCAAATATCAAATATCTAAACGATAAAATCACCTCAACTAACGATAGAATTGACAAAAGTGGGACAATACTCCGTTCCCGTTACGAACAATTGCAAACTCAATTGGCTTCATTGTTGTTAAATTCGCAAAGTTTTGGTAGTTTTAGTAATACATTCTATTGATATGGGACTTACTAATCACGATATAGAAAAAGAGGTTGCCTTATTAAAGCAAGATATGATTTCAGCTTTAGAGGTGCTTAATAAGATTAGTGATGAGAATCATGAAGAGTCGATGGGTCACTTTTCTGTTTTAGTAAAAAGTATTTCGGATCGGGGAGAAGCACTTAAATTAGCTGTTCCACAAGATGAATTAAAAAAATATCATCCTGATTTAAAGAAATACACTAAAGAAATTCAGAGAAAACTCGATAATATAGTAGAAGAAAAAAATGATGAGTTAAAACTTATATCAAGTAAGTTAAACGCCATCAATAATCAAAAAAAGTTATCTCAATACTTTGGATAGTTATGAAAATAGAATCATCAAATATTAGAGTCGGCTTTGACGGGAAACCCAGTTCCACCGGCAAATTGTCGAAAGAAGAGAAAGAATCAAGTGTCGTTAAAAAAGACACCATTCAAATCTCAAAAGATGCTATGATGTTGGCTTCTGAAGGAATTGATGGAACAATTAATCGAGTTAAAGCAAATATAGCTTCCGGTTTTTACAATTCGCCTGAGGTAATGAGCAAAGTAGCTGATAAGTTGTTAAACGAATTGGTATAGAATAATAACATAACATTTTTGAAAAAGGCCGATAAGCATCATTTATCGGCCTTTTCATTTTTAAATAATTCTACCAAAAACCTTTGTTGAACGGCTTGTTATATCCTTTGATTAGATTTATATTTAAAATTCATTTTTGAGTCTAAGCAGATGAATATAGAAGAACAGAATAATAAACTCCAGTTGTTGGGGAAACTTTCCGCAAGTCTTTCTCACGAAATTCGGAATCCACTTTCGGCTTTAAAGCTGAGTTTAGAAATGATACGTGAACCCGAAGAAGTCTCGAAGGAAGAGTATCAAGAAAGTCTGCAGATATGTGTTGAAGCAGCTGAGCGGATTGAGTATTTGATTCAAGCAATACTTGAGTTTTCCCGTAAGCCTACTGACGAAAAAGAATGGCTTACTTTCAACGATATTATTAAAAAATTACTCATTATTTATTCGGGAAGTGCCAAGAAAAAAGGTATTTATGTTATTACAGAGCTTGCGGATGATTTACCGCCGGTATTTGTAAATAAAAACAAAATGCTACACGTTTTTGTGAATTTGATAAACAATGCCGTAGATGCCTCACCAAGTGGAAGTAAGATTGTAGTGAAATCTTACACACAAAATAGTGATTCTGAAATTGTAGTCAGTATAACGGATACCGGAGTGGGCATTAGCGAAGAGAACAAAAATAAGATCTTTACGGATTTTTTCACTAACAAATCAACCGGAACCGGTTTAGGGTTAACGGTTTGTAATATGATCGTGCGTGAATATAGTGCAAAACTCACTTTTGAGAGTGAATTAGGCAAAGGCACAACATTTTATGTAATTTTCCCTAATACGGCAGAAGAATAACTATGCTTGCGAAAATTCTCATAATAGATGATGATAATTTGGTTTGTCTTTCATTAAAGAAAGTGCTTCAAAGTTTTAATTATGAAGTTGAAGTGTGCCAAAACGCATCGGAATCATTTGAATACATCGAAAAAAGTCAGCCGGACATAATTTTACTTGATATTTACCTTTCGGTTGCAGATGGTTTAGATATTTTAAAGGAAACAAGAGCACGTTATCCTAATTTGCCAGTAATTATGATAACCGGTTATTCAGATGTAAATCTTGCTGTAAAGGCAATGAAAATAGGTGCTTACGACTTTTTATTGAAACCGATAGACCTCGATCAACTCCAGTTTGTACTCAACAAAAGTATTGAACATCTTAATCTAAAAAAAGAAGTTGAGCGGCTGAGAATTGTTCGTGAAGAAGAGCCTCTTGATAGGGATTTCTTAGGTAAAAGTAAGGTAATACAAAAAGTAATCAATCTTGTTGAACGTTGGGCAAAAAGTGAAGATACCACCATATTACTCGAAGGAGAAAGTGGTGTTGGTAAAGAGGTGTTTGCACGTTACATTCATCAAGTAAGCCCTCGCTCCTCCAAAGTATTTATTCCAATTAACTGTGCGGCTATTCCCAAAGAATTAGCCGAGAGCGAGCTTTTTGGACATGAAAAGGGAGCGTTTACTGGCGCAGCTCAGAAAACAAAACAGGGTAAGTTTGAACTAGCTCATGGTGGCACCATATTACTTGATGAGATTGGTGAATTAACATTAGACCTACAGGTAAAACTACTTCGTGTATTGCAAGAAAAGAAATTTTATAGATTGGGTGGGGAAAAAGAAATTTCAGTAAACGTACGTGTATTGGCTGCTACAAATAAAAATTTAGAAGAAGAAGTAAAAAAAGGAAATTTCAGAGAAGACCTCTTTTATCGTTTAAATGTTGCAAAAGCTGTAATACCTCCACTTCGTGAAAGAAAAGAAGATATTCCTCAGTTGGTTTATTCGTTTATTAGTGAATTTTCTCATAAGTTTAATATAGCAGTTACAAAACTTACGGATGATGCTCTGAGGACTCTCATAGAGCAACACTGGAAAGGTAACATCCGCGAGCTACGGAATGTTATTGAGCGTGCAATGCTTTTAGTTGATGGAGATACATTATGCGAAGAGCATTTAGACTTTTTAGTTCCTCCTAAGCCCATGGATGGGCCGGGAGACGGATTCTACCTCAGGATTCCCAAAAGTGGAATTTCGATTGAGGTAGTTCTTAAATCGTTAATTTTACAGACTCTTGAAATTACCAAAGGTAATCAAGTGCGTGCTGCAAAGATACTTGGACTCTCTCGATCAAAGCTGCGTTACCGCATGGAGCAGTTAAAAATTGAGGTAACTAAGAAGATTGAATAGCACACTAAAAGATTCTTTGTTAATTTAATCGAATAATTGTGTGATTAGTGTCGAAAAAATATTATTTTTCGCCCCTACCACTACTCATGTTCAAGAAGTGAAACGGATTGTGTTCTATGGATTTTGCAACTATTCAGATCAGCTTAAACTCTGATGACCCCGCCGAACGCCGAGAGACAGCGGAGAATCTGCTTTCCGAGGAAATAAACCTCGAAATCGCAAAGGCCCTAGTGGCCAAAATGACCGACACCGATAAAGGTGTTCGAGATGCTATAAGTATGACCCTTGCATATAACGACTTCGAAACCATACCCGAATTGGTTGTGCCCTTCATTTCGTCGGAAGAAATTTCAGTAAGAAATTTAGCCGGAGAAATTTTGGTGCGTAGAGGTCTAAACTCAATTCCAGCAATGATGAAATATCTAAGAACTTCGGACGATGACGACCAAAAGTTCATTATAGATATCTTTGCATTGATTGGCGATGACGCACCAGTTGAGATGGTTAAAAATATACTCATTGAAACTCAGAATGAAAACGTTGCCTTAGCCTGTATTGAGGCCCTCGGAAGTATGAAGGCTGAAGGTGCAATAGAAGAGCTTAAAAAAGCTTTTGATAAAAATGAACTTTATAGACCTACTATAGCTGAAACGTTTGGGAAAATCGGCTCTGCAAGCGCGTTAGAATTTTTAATTGAGCGCTACGATGAGATAGATGAACTCTCACGATTTTCGGTTTTGGAAAGCTTTGGTGAGATTGGTGATCAGCAGACATTCTACTTTATACTTTCAAAATTAAAAAATGCTCAACCCCCATTAAACTGGGCTATTGTTTCATCGTTAAATGCTTTGAAAGACAGGTTAGGATTAGAAATTCCATTCGATGAAACCACAAAGCACGCAATTCTTAATACGTTGAGTGAAGCCGATTTAAAGTATCGTCAATCAGCGGCTGCATTGTTAACACTTTATCGAGATGCGGAAGTCCTCAATGCATGTATAAATGCTTATGGTAGCGACCCGGAAATTGATGGAAATCTGCAAGCAATTTTAATAGAGCAACCCTCCATGTTCTATACGCAATTGATCGATAAGTTACGTCAAACGCAACACAATCTTCGTTCGTTACTTGAACTATTGAAACAAACATTAGATATGGATGGGGGCGAAGGATTGAAAACCCTTGGTGGACTTGAGCTTCACAACCTTACAGAACGCCTTTCAGAGTGTTTAACAAATCCTAATGAGGAAGTTCGTCGATTTTCGATGGAGCTTCTTTTTACAACTAATAGAGAAACAGCATTTGTGTTTCTTGATACCATGTTGAGTGACTCGAATACATGGAATAAATTGTTGCTGGTTGATATATTAGAGCAAATTGAGGATTCGCGCTCAAACGACGGACTCAGAACTCTTGCTGCCGATTCAGAAGAAATGATACAGCAACGCGCAGAATGGGTGCTCTCACAGAGAAGTTAAATTATACCAGGAATAGGTGTTAATGTTACAGAATTTTAATAACAACCCACAAGATGCATCTCGCTTACCAGGATCAGCCGGTGCCTCCAATCCCTTAAATAGTTTAAAAATGACTGATAAGGCATTTCAGGATTGGCGTGAGTTTATTTATGCACTCTGCGGAATCTATTTTCAAGATAATAAAAAATATCTGTTGGAAAGTCGCTTACAAAAACGAATGAGTTTTTTGGGCATAGATTCCTATGAGAAGTATATGGACTATGTAAAGCACGGTCATGATAGGATTAATGAAAAGAAGTATCTGTTCGAAGTAATTACTATCAACGAAACGTTCTTTTTCCGGAATCAGCCGCAATTGGATGTACTGGTATCGAAGGTAATCCCCGAAATATTAATGAGCCCAACAAGGGTTAATAAAAACAAGATACGGATTTGGAGTGCGGCCTCATCCTCTGGTGAAGAGGCGTATTCTACAGCCATTGTCATAAAAGAGCTAATCAAACCAAAATTCCCCAAACTTGAATTTGAGATTGTGGGAACCGATATAAATTTTGCTGTTGTAGAAACAGCAAAAAAAGCAGTTTATAGAGATTATTCGGTACGCAATACGCCGCCGTTCTATTTGAAAAAGTATTTTAAGCAGATAAACGGTGAGTATATTTTGGACCCGGAAGTCACTCGCAATGTAACATTCAAGGTTATGAATCTTTATGATGACCCTGCAATGAAAGCAATGACAAACTTTGATATTATTTTCTGTGCAAACGTTCTTATATATTTTGATGTAAAATCAAAAATAAAGGTAGTATCGCACTTGTATAATTCTCTCAATAAAGGTGGATATCTGTTTATTGGTTACTCAGAGACTTTACAAAGTATTTCAAAAGCGTTCCGCCTTGTAAGTTTTCCTAAAACCATCGGTTACAAAAAGGATTAATAAATTATGAAGAAAACAATTCTTGTTGCAGATGACTCCCCTACCATAAGAAAGTTTGTTGCTGTTGCATTAAACATACAAGGGTTTGCTGTGGTTGCCGCCGGCGACGGTATGGAGGCAGTTGAGAAACTACCACAACAAAAAATAGATCTTGTAATAACAGACCTTAATATGCCAAATCTTGATGGGTTTGAACTAATAAAAATAATTAGAGAAACCCCGGAGTATAAAGATATTCCAATCATTATCCTTTCATCTCTTTCGGGTAGTGCAGAGATAGAGCGTGGTATGAAGTGTGGTGCTAATTCATATTTAGTGAAGCCCTTCGACCCCAAACGCATTCAATACGAAGTTGCTAAATATCTAAACTAAAGTTGAAGGAACAACTCAATGGATTTAAAGTTTTTAGTTGTTGATGATTCTGTAACCATGAGAAGAATCGTTATTAACTCGTTGAAAAACCTCGGTTATGAGAACTATGTTGAGGCGGCTGACGGAAAAGAGGCTCTTGCTAAACTAAGCTCCGACGGAGATCTTAATTTTATTATAACTGACTGGAATATGCCCAATCTTTCAGGGCTTGATTTTACAAAAACAGTTCGCGCAGATGCTCGAACTGCAAATTTGCCCATTCTTATGGTAACCACTCGTGGTGTTAAAGAGGATATAGTTGAAGCACTACAGGCAAAAGTAAACAATTATATTGTTAAACCTTTTACACCCCAGGTATTGAAAGAAAAAATAGAACAAATTCTTAGTACAATTAAGTGATTGGTAAAACCATGAGTAGTCAGGTATTTTCAGGAACAAATCTTTCCAATGTTTTCGATAAGCTAAATGATTTGAAAAATCTTTTCAAATTCGGTGAGCGTATAGTCCCCATTATTCAAAGTCTTATCGAGTTTATGAAAGAGATAGTTCCTCTTCTCGAAAACATAAATTCTTCTATCTCTGATTCTACAACAAAGATGCCCCAGGCGACCAATCAAATTAACAATGTAACCAAATCAACAGAATTGGCTACTACTGAGATTTTGGATTTGGTTGACAAAATAACAAATGTGTTGTATCAATCGGAAGAAAAATTAAACAAGCTTTCTTCAGATTCTACCAAGCGAAAAGAACTTCTTGGTAAAATTAAAGAGTTGTCCGGTGCAAACACCGAGATTTCAGCCTTAGTGGATCAAATTATTCCTCTTGATCAGGATGAAGATTTGGCAACAAATCTTATCGAACAGATTAATACTATGAAAGAGGACACGTATCAAATAACACTTTCGTTACAGGTTCAAGATATAACTGCTCAACAATTGGCTGCGGTTAATCACTTAATTAACTCTGTACATACCAAGTTGGCAACATTAGTTTCTGATATTGACCAATCGCAACTCAAAGGCGATTTTAACGGTATGGATATTCAAGTGCCTGAGGGTGTTACGTTCGACCCGAAAGCCAGTTACACTAAAGATGGTGAAAAACAAAAAGCTGCTGATCAAATTTATGCAGACAGCAAACAACAGGCCTCCCAGGCAGATATTGACAAACTTTTCTCATAAGGTGTCTTATGGCAGATTACTCGATACTTCGTGACCCCGATATGAAGGAAATCTTCGACAGTTTTGTGGTAGAAACTGTAGAGATTTTAGACAAATTAGACCTTGATTTGGTTGAGCTGGAAAGGCGTCCGGATGACACCGATCTTCTTAACGATATTTTTAGGTCATTCCATACTATAAAAGGTACTTCAGGATTTCTTGGTTTAGAGCGTTTACAAAAAGTAACTCACCTTGGTGAGGATTTACTTAATAAACTCCGCAAAGGCGAAGCAAAGCTTAACGATCAGATAATGGATGCTATTTTAGTATCTTACGATACCATAAAAGCACTACTCTCCGTTATTGAATCTCAGTTAAACGAAGAGTATGATATAGATCCTGCCACAATAAAACTTCAATTTGTAATTGATATTGTTGAGGGTAAAACAGGTGGCGAAACCGCTGAACATGAAGAAGCTTCTCAAGAGGATGTTTTTGTTCCGGAGCCAACACCTACCCCTGAGCTCACCAACGTCGCTACTGAAGAATCAGACCATGAACCCGAAGTTGAACATGATGATGAACCTGATGAAGAGCCCGAGGTTATTCCTATTCCGGTGGCACCAACAGGTCCAACAATTCAATCTAAAGCCGAAACAGCTCCAGCTGCCGAAGTTGCGGCTGTGGGCGGTGCATCCAAGAAGGGCGATAACAGCATCCGTGTAGATGTTGAACGTCTTAATGAACTACTTAATTTGGTTCAAGAATTGGTTTTGGGCAGAAACAGATTAACACAAATTACAAACGAAGCCTCTTTAAATTACGAAGGCACTAAACTTTCTCGCGATCTTTCAGAAACATCGCGTCATATTGATTTGATGACCACTGAGTTACAGCTTGCTGTAATGAAAACGAGAATGATTAAGATTGGTAAGGTGTTTAATAAATTCCCTCGTTTGGTGCGTGATTTAAGTAAAGCAACTAAAAAAGATATAGAACTCGAAATCTTTGGTGAAGATACAGAGCTTGATAAAACACTTATCGAAGAAATTAACGATCCATTGGTTCACCTTATACGAAACAGTGTAGATCATGGTGTTGAGACGCCCGAAGAAAGAATGAAAAAGGGCAAAAAGCCCACCGGTACCATTACGTTGGCTGCAGAACACGAAGGAAATAACATCATTATTACCATCGAAGATGACGGCAAGGGTATAGATACTGAAATTATTAAATCCAAAGCCGTTAGTAAGGGCCTTATATCAGAAGAGAAGGCGCGTGAACTTACTAAACAAGAAGCTTTTAATCTCATATTTTTGCCAGGTTTTTCAACTGCAGCAAAAGTAACCAATATTTCCGGGCGCGGCGTAGGAATGGATGTTGTTAAGACGAACGTTACCAAGCTTCGTGGTATTATCAATGTTGAATCAGAAGTTAATGTTCGCACCAAAATTATTATCAAGCTTCCCCTTACCCTTGCTATAATCCAAGGTTTGCTTGTTAATATTATTGGCGAAACAGTAGTTGTACCACTCAGTTCAGTTATTGAAGTAGTTCGTATTTCTAAAAAACAAATTTATTCTGTAAACAAAAAGCAGGTAATTAAGCTCAGGGATATAGTACTTCCTTTGGTTGATATTGATCGGCTTTTATACAAGTACTCAAACAACCAAGAGAACAAAGAATCTCAGTATGTTGTAGTGGTAGGTGTAGCAGAGAAGAAATTTGGAATCAAAGTTGACGAACTTATTGGTCAGAGAGAAATTGTAATAAAATCACTCGGCGAGTATTTGGGAACCATACACGGAATTGCCGGCTCAACCATTATGGGTGACGGTAAAGTTGTGATGATTCTCGATTTAGCTGAAATCGTAAACTCGGTGTTATAATTTGTTAAAATCTGCTATCAAATTAGTTATTATTGATGACTCTGCATTTATGCGGAAATCACTTTCTATTCTCTTGGGAAATGACCCGGAGATAGAAATTGTAGGACAGGCGAAAAATGGTCTCGAGGGGTTTGAGATGGTTAAAAAACTCAGACCTGATATAGTAACTCTCGATATTGAAATGCCCGTGATGGATGGGCTTACTTCGCTAAAGAAGATTATGGCTGAGTGTCCCACCTCAGTAATTATGATAAGCTCGCTTACTACCGAAGGTGCCGAAGCAACCATCAAAGCAATGGAACTGGGTGCCGTTGATTTCATCCCGAAAGAGATGTCGTACGTCAACGTTAATATCGGAGCCATAAAAGAAGACCTGATTCGGAAAATTAAAGAGATAGCAAGACACAGAAGTGTTCGAGAGACTTTAAGTAGGCTTAGTCGAATTTCATCAAAAACTGATGATGGAAAACGAGTCGGCGGGGTTGTTACTTCCAGCAAGCCACTACCAAAAATTCCCTATAAAGCAGTTGCATTAGGAATCTCAACAGGTGGACCTCTTTCATTGCAAAAAGTGATTCCTAAAATAAGTGCTGCAAAACTGAGAATTCCGTTTTTTATAGTTCAACACATGCCTCCAAAATTCACCAAATCATTAGCCGATAGACTAAATGACATGAGTGAAGTTGCGGTTAAAGAAGCTGAGAATAACGAAATTGTCAAACCCGGTACTGTGTATATTGCTCCCGGTGGTTTTCATATGACTCTACAAAAGGGAGCTAACACAACGATAAAAATTGCAGATCAGCCTTCAAATACGTTACACCGTCCCAGTGTCGATATAATGATGGGATCGGTGGTTCAGGTATATGGTAAATACGCCTTAGGTGTAATAATGACAGGCATGGGAAAAGATGGATTTGAAGCAATTAAAGAGTTAAAGGCAATAGGCGGTTATGCCATTGCACAAAATGAAGAAAGTTGTATTGTTTATGGTATGCCCAAAGCTATCGTAGATGGTGGCTTGGCTGATTCTGTTGTGTCGTTAGACAAAATGGCTGATTCAATAAATATGGTGTTATAATGTCAGATAAACCAAGTGCTCCAAACGAGCAAAACGATGGCTTTCAGAATTATATTTTCAAAGAAATATCCTACAGAGATGATGATATTTCCGGGAATATTATTAAATCAGGATCTGTTAAAATTCAGGGTATCACAAAAATTGAAGTCGAAGAGGAAAGTCTTGAAGGGGTGAAGATTATTCTTAAAAAAGACAGCAAGGATAATATCAAAGAGATTAAATTTGTTTGCTCTTGCGGTCAGACAAAGAGTGTGATTTTAGACTACAATGAAGAATAGACTACAGGTGTCTATATTTAGCCAAACCAATATCGGCTAAAGAATTTTGCTTGATTAAAACGGGGAATTTCAGACTGGCACTAAATTTGCTCCCTAAGCTCAGTAACTGGAGTAAAAATGAGACGGCCAACACTACAAATTCTTGAAAATATGATTGAATACACCTCTTTGAGGCAGAAATCAATTAATAAAAACATAGCCAACGTTACCACGGATAATTATCAGCGCGAAGATATAAGCTTTGAAGCTATAATGAGCCGTGAAGTTGGAGATGTAATGAAGACTACTCGTTCAAATCACCTTTTACCAAATACCCCTTCAAACGACAATAGTTTTGTTACTACTGTTGATAAAAATTTTGATGACAACAGTGGTAAAAATAACGTAGTTATGGAACAAGAAATGGCTGAACTTGCAGAAAATGCAATGTTATTCAAGTTTGCAGCTAAAAGACTCAATAGCTATTTCAGTGGTTTACAATCGGTTATTAAAGGAGGTTCACGATGAAAATAGGCGTAAGCTTCAAAGGAATGGATATTTCAGCTCGTGGTATGACCATTCAGAGGATGCGTTCAGATATTATTTCTGAGAACATCGCGAATGTTAATACAACTAAGGGAGATGACGATAAGCCCTACCGCAAAAAAGCTCTTAGTGTATCTAACGTTAACGATGACTCAAACGGTGGTGTTGAGTTAAGCGGTGGCATCATGAAAATGACGAATCCGTACCACTACAAAGGCACATCTATCACACAGGATGGCAATCAAAGTAATGAAGGTTTAAAAACCGCAGTTGTTGAGGATGCAAACCCCGGAGAATTGGTTTATATGCCAAATCATCCTGATGCCAACGAAGAAGGTTATGTTCAAATGCCAAATGTTAGCATCATAACTGAAATGGTTGATATGATTACTGCCACTCGCGGCTTCGAGGCCAACTTAACAGCGTTTAACGCTTCTAAACAGATTATTAAAGACTCATTGGAAATATAAACGAGTATGAAAATTAACTTTACCACCACCGGAAATTATAATCCTTATTTAAATCAGGTTAAACGAAGTGTTGATGTTCAGTCAACAAATAGCGAAAATCCTAAAGTGAAGATGAGCAAAGAAGAGAAGGATTTTTTTGTTGGTTTATTTCCTGAAAACAAACAAGAAATAATGAATCACCATTCCTATACTCGCACCGGGAATCTTTCGGGTGTTGGGGTAGGAAACTTACTTGATAGAAGAGGATAATATGAAAATTGGCGAAATTCAGCAAGGCTTTTTATTTAAACCGGAAACACCGACTGTTAAAAAGGCTGATAATACTTTTGCAGACATTATGGGCGACTTTGTAAATGAAACAAATAGCCGTCAATTAGAATCAAACCAAATGCTAAATGACTTTGCAGAAGGTAAAGTTGAAGTACATGAAGTAATGATAGCTGCTCAAAAAGCAAAAACATCACTCGAGCTTTTAATGGAACTCCGTAACAAAGCCGTGGATATGTACAGAGAATTAACAAGAATGCAATAAGAGAGCGTTAAAGCATTATGGACCAAGCAAAAAATTTCTTATCCAACTTTACCGAGATCATTGGGAAGCTATCCGTACAGCAAAAAATGCTCATCGGTGGAATTATACTTGGAAGCGTTATACTTCTTTTTGTTTTGATCTTTGCCTTTAACGAACCCGCCTATGGTGTATTATACTCCAATCTGAATCCTGAAGACGCTTCTAAAATAGTTGAAGATCTAAACGCTCAAAAAATTCCCTACAAACTTGAGAATGAAGGAAAAACAATTAAAGTACCGCAAGAGAGTGTTTATGAGATACGTATAAATAATGCGGCACAAGGCATTCCTTCTACGGGTATTGTAGGTTACGAAGTCTTCGATAACCAACAGCTTGGTATGTCGGATTTTATGCAAAAACTGAATTATAAACGTGCTCTTGAGGGTGAACTTTCAAAAACCATTTTAGTTACTAAAGGTATTGCTAACGCAAGAGTGCACATTGTAATTCCACAGAGAGCTGTGTTTAAAGACGACCAAAAACAACCAACAGCTTCGGTTGTTTTGCAATTAGCACAAGGATTTGAACCATCGAATACCAATATTACTGCAATTTCAAATTTGGTAGCCGGTAGTGTTGAGGGGTTAACGCCCAATAATGTAACTATAGTTGATTCGCGCGGAAAATTACTCTCACGGCAGAGTTCTGATAATCCATTGGAAGCTTTTTCCTCAAAGCAATATGAGCTAAAAAGCTCTGTTGAAAGCTATCTGGCAGATAAAGCTCAAAGTATGTTAGATGGTGTACTTGGATATGGTAATACTGTTGTTAAAATCAATGTAGATTTAGACTTTAATCAAGTTGATAAAACGATGAACACAGTTGACCCTGAGTCGCAGATAGAAATAAGTAACCAAAGCATATCGCAAGCAGCTGGCGGAAAAACATATACTGATTCTACACAATCTCAGGCACAAAATACTACAACGAACTACGAAGTAAGTACTACCTTGGAAAGAGTAATCTCAAACCCTGGTTCAATTAAGAGAATGACAGTAGCTGCCGTTGTGAATGCTGTAGCAAAAACTGTTACTACTGATGGTGTAACAAGCCGAGTGGTTGAAGAGCGTTCTGTAGAACAAATGGAAAAAATCCAGAACATTATATCTAATGCAGTAGGCATAGATAAAGTAAGAGGCGATGAAGTTTCTGTGGTTAATATTCCTTTTGAAGATGACTTTGTTCCAAAAGATCAACTGGACTCGCAGCCGGTGAACTTTGTTGATGAATGGGGAAACATCATATTGATGGCAATTGCTATTTTGGCAGCACTTTTTATTTTACGTAATTTACTCAGTCGCCTTAAAGAAGAAAAAATTCTTATTGGCGGTGTTGTCTCGGATGGTGGCAGAGGCGACCTACCAATGTTGGCAGGTGTTGGCGGCGGTGGCGGGATGATGGGCCAGGGAATTAGTCTGGAAGATTCGATTAGTCTTGAGCAACCTATGATAGAGAAGAAGCCGATAGTTGAAGTAGGTGATATTACAAAAGAAATTAGCGATGAAGCAATTAGAAGACAGGTTAGACAAGAAAAAATAATTAACTACGTTTCAAAAAATCCACAAGAAGCTGCAAAATTGATAACACTTTGGTTACGCGAGGAAGAACTTGGCTGATAAAGTTGCAAAAAGAGAAAAAGCTGCAGTAGCAGCGGCAAACCTAAAAGGTCCGCAAAAAGCTGCACTGCTAATGATAGCCATGGATGTTGAAACAGCATCTGAGGTGTTTAAGTATCTCGACCCCAGTGAGGTAGAGCAAATCTCAGCGGAGATTACACAGGTTAAAAATGTACCGGCTACTGTTGTTGAAACAGTTATGGAGGAGTACTACAGTTTAATTACTGCTCAGGAGTATATGGTAGAAGGCGGTATAGACTTTGCCCAAGCAGTACTCGAAAAATCATTTGGCTTGAATAAAGCTGTGGAAATAATTGAAAAAGTTAAAAGTTTAACCGCTCTCCGTGGTTTCGATGTGCTTAAAAAAGTTGATTCCGGTCAGTTAGTTAACTTCCTAAGTAAAGAGCACCCACAAACCATTGCACTTATTCTTTCACATTTGAATCCTGATCAAACTGCAAATGCACTTAAAGAACTACCCGAAGATTTACGAAGTGAAGTTGCATATCGCATCGCAACCTTAGGTAAGATTGCACCACAAACCCTTAAGCAAATTGAGAAAGTTGTTGATGATTTGGCAGTATTCTCAATTAATCAGTCGGTAAGTAAAATTGGTGGAACGAGAAGCTTGGCTACAATTTTAAACAGAACAAGTGTTTCGATCAGTAAAGAGATTCTTTCACAAATTGAATCTTTAGATCCCGAAGTAGCAACCGAAATTAAACGTCTGATGTTCTTGTTTGATGATATTGTACAAATTCAAAATCAAGACATTCAGAAAATTCTTAAAGAAGTTGATAGAAAAGATTTGGCTCTCGCACTTAAGATTGCAGATGAACGAGTTAAACAGAAAATTTTTGGAAATATGTCTGAGCGTGCTGCCGATCTATTGCGTGAAGAGCTTGAGTTTATGGGTCCAATTAAACTTAAGGAAGTTGAAGCGGCTCAAGCGCGTATTATAGATGTAATTAAGATGCTCGAAGAACAAGAAGAAATTTCTCTTAATATCCGTGGGGGTACTGAGGAAGTTTATGTCTAATGTGATTCGGTTGAAAAACAAGCCGTCGCAAATTAGAACAGATGATTTGCTATCCTCAGATTCCCAATCGGACAAACCGATTCGTGATCTTGAGGCAGAGCGAGAATTGGAACTTCGTAATAAACTTGAGAAGCAGTATTCAGATGGTTTCGAAGCGGGATTGAAGGAGGGGAAAGAAGAAGGTTTTCGCGAGGCCAAGCAGAACATCGAAATCAAATATGAAGCTTTACTCACGGAGGTATCGAAAGATTATGCTACCATTCTTCAAGCATTAGATACAAAACTGCAGGAATATGAAGAATCGTTTGCCCATTTAGTTGCGACACTCAGTATGAGGATTGCCGAAAAAATCATTTATCATGAAATAAATGAAAGACCAAATATAGAGAACCTGTTAAAAGAAGCCGCCTCAAAAATTATAGGAGCAAATAAAGTTTTGATTCGCATGCACCCGGAAGAAATAGGGCGACTTAAACAAGCAGGTGTCACAACAGAATATGATGAAAAACGTGTTCAGTTTGAGACTTCCGAAAGAGTATCGCGAGGTGGAGTAATGATTGAATCCGAAATTGGAAACGTTGATGCAACAGTTGAAACTCGACTGACGGAGTTGTTTAAGCTTATTGGGCAACTATATAAACCTGGAGAAGAGTAATGGAAGTGTTTGATCAATATCTAAGACAATACGAGCGAGTATTTGCAAAAGGCGACTTTATAAAAGTTAGTGGTAAAGTTACTGATGTTGTTGGCTTAGTTATTGCATCGCGTGGACCAAGCGGTTCCATTGGGGATATTTGTGAGATAAGGGATTTTGCAGGTGAAGAAGTTTGTAAAGCCGAGATTGTCGGTTTTAAAGAGGGTAAAGTACTTTCTATCGCCTTGGGTGAGGTAACTAAACTTTCACCGGGTTTTGAAGTTCATTCTACCGGAAAGGCTATGAGAGTAGGCGTTTGTGATCAATTATTAGGCAGGGTAATTGATGGATTGGGAGAGCCAATTGACGACCTTGAGCCATTGGATTACACCGGCTTTAGAAATATTTACAGTGAGCCTCCCTCGCCACTGCAACGAACTCGGATAAGCGAACCATTACAGACGGGTGTTAGGGCTATTGATGGTCTTCTAACAGTTGGTAAGGGCCAGCGTGTAGGAATCTTTGCAGGCTCGGGCGTTGGCAAAAGCACTACACTTGGAATGATAGCAAGAAACACTAATGCAGATGTTAACATCATTGTATTAGTTGGTGAGCGTGGCAGAGAAGTGAGAGAGTTTATAGAAAAAGATTTAGGGCCCGAAGGACTTGCAAGAAGTGTAGTAATAGTAGCAACATCCGATCGTTCAGCTCTCATTCGCATAAAGGCAGCATTTTTAGGTACCACCATTGCTGAGTATTTCAGGGACCAGGGAAAAGATGTGGTCTTAATGATGGATTCAGTAACACGTTTTGCAATGGCACAACGAGAAATTGGCTTAACGATAGGTGAGCCACCTACTACTAAAGGATATACTCCCTCAGTTTTTGCTATACTACCTAAATTACTTGAACGCGCAGGAACTTCTTCTGTGGGTTCTATTACAGGGTTTTATACAGTTTTGGTAGATGCTGATGATATGACCGAACCCATCGCGGACGCTGTGCGCTCCATATTGGACGGTCATATCGTCCTTTCTCGAAAAATTGCCAATCGTGGGCAATTTCCCGCAATAGATCCTCTGCAAAGTGTTTCGCGTGTGATGCCTGATGTGGTAAGTAACAATCATAGGCTAAGTGCGAGAAAGTTTAATACAATCCTTTCCAACTACAACGAAGCTGAAGATCTTATAAATATTGGTGCCTATGTAAGAGGGAGTAACCCTTCTATAGATAGTAGCATTCAAAAAATTGAATTGCTGAGAGGATACCTTAAGCAGGATATTGGCGAAGGTTCGGATTTAAGCGAAGCAATTGGTGTACTTGAGCAGATAGTGAATTAGTGTTATGGGAAAGTTTGTTTTTAAGTTCGACAAAATTTATAAAGTAAAAGTTATTCTCGAAAAGAAAATTCAAAAAGAGATAGCTGAATTAGATTTGATGATTGTTTCGCTTGAGGAGAAAATTTCAAGTTTGCGTGAGGCCAGAAAAAGCTTAGCGTTTTTTGATGGGCAGTTTACCATAAGTGCCGGATATGCTCAATACAAAACAAGGCAAGAAGAAATTTTAGACAATGAAATTGATACGGTACTCTTAGAAAAAAGAAAAGTACTTGAAAGAAAAGAAAAAAAAATACTTGAGTTACAAGAAAAAGCTAAAGAAAGAAAAATTTTTGAAAAGCTTGAAGAGCAGTACAAAAGCAACTTTGAATATGAGCAACTAATGGTTGAGCAAAAACTCATTGATGAGACGGCAACTGCCAAGTTTATCCGAGGAAATGTATGAAGACATGGATTATTTACGGCTTGATCTTGATTCTCGCCTTTGTTGGTGTAACAACGCTTATGCTCTATATGAACGAAAAATACGTAAGTATTTTCCAATTTGATTTTACCGAGAAAGTCACCCCGCTTGACTCAGCGGCTATTAAAGCGGATAGTTTGAAACAAGATAGTTTAAAGAATTTCGCGTTAAAAGACAGCTTAGCGCATGATAGCACAAAAGTTGATTCACTCCATGTTGGCAACTTGCATGATACTACAACGGCTGCAGGTTCAGAAACAATTGTTCATAATCAGCCAATTGTACCCAATGCTGCAATGGAAGAAGAATCGTTAAAAAATGACACAACCTACCAGCGTTGGAAAAAAGATACTATAAAACTTTATGAAACAATGCGTTCTGAACAGGTTGCTAAAGTAATTACAAAATTTTCAGATACAGTGGCACGAGACTTGATTTATTCGATGAAAAAGAAAAAGGCTGCCGAGGTTTTGGCACTTTTAGATCCAGAAACCGTGGCCCGATTAACAAGAGTTCAAAAAAGTAAGTGATGGCGATATGATTGGAGCAACATCAATCCTTCCTGTGGTTACAGGTGAGGTAAAAAATTCAAGTAAGCAAAGCAGTAGCGGTACACAATCATCAGATTTTTCTGCATTAGTTTCACTTCTATTAGGAAGTAAACAACAGGTTGACGTATCAGCGCTCGCGGGATTTACTAATAAACAAAGCTCTGTGCAAAAAGAGATTTCTCAAGAAACCTCCACAGCAAATGGTAGTGTGAACTCAGTAATCTCACAACTCATTGCAGCACTAACCAAAGAACAAAAAATTGACTTATCGCTCCTGAAAATTTCAGGAGTTAAAGTAGCCCCTGAAACACTGACGGCAAAAGGAGTTGTGAATTTATTGCAATCCTTACAAGGCTTGGTTAAGGCTGGTCAATTAAAGGGAAATCAACATAGTGATTCAGAAGCTGAACTTTCCCAGTGGGAATCTTTATTAAGTGACTTGCAGTCGGGTAAGAGTATTTTAGCAAAAATATCATTGCCAGAAGGTGAGGTATCATTACTATTCATAAATAATGCTACAGAAAGCGATGGCGCCGAAGAAAGTGTATCAACTGATTCTTCATTTTCACTTTTGTTAATGCCTCCGGTTGTAAATACTACCGATAAAAATGATTCTAATAAGAGAACAGGTTTCTCAAAGCTTACATTGGCCGAATTTAATTACAAATCTTCGCTACCTATTCTTCCCGAGAAAACTCAAGCAAATGCAAAGACTACGTTTGTAGATCCACTTGTAAAATCGCTGATTGCTTTGGCAAAACAAGAGGATTTAACCCCACTGCAGGTTGAAAAAATTGTCACAAAATTAAAAACACAACTTGCAAAGGCAATTCATTCTACTGTAAAAGATACAGATTCTACAGCGAGTGTCTCCCCTGAAATTATTAATAGCATTATTGCACGTGTAATTCAAGCCTTTAATGACGAGCAGTCACTTGAAACTGACCCAAAGTTTAAAGAAATAATTGCAAAGTTGTTTTCGGGAACCGATGATAACAAAACAATCCAACAACTCAAACTTGAATTGGCGAACAAATCGAGCAATGACCCTTCTCTGACTATGGTAATTAATACAAAAAAATCAGAAGTGAATATTGTTCAGGTTAGCGAATCTAAGGGAGAAATGGGGGAGCAGAAACTGGTATCACCTTTTGCTTCTGCGTACAATAACGATTCAGATCTTAAGCAAGCTTTGTC
>CALKUG010000381.1 GCA_937996765.1 uncultured Ignavibacteria bacterium | reverse complement strand
GCTCAATAAAGGGGTGTGTAACTCGAATTAGATCAGATGCCGAGCCCTTCTCTGACCTATACAAATACCCATATACAAACATTTTTCCTTGGACATGTAACACTCCGTTTACCTGAACCAAGCTAAAAACGGTATCCTTTTTATTGACGGGATAGCCAAAATGTTCTTCAGATAAAAAATTGAAATTGCTATCAAATTGCAAGTGAACCACCTCGTTTGAAAGAAAATCTCCACCTATTGTATATACTATATTCAAGCCCGCATTTTCCGGATTCACCCAAGAGCAATTATTACTCAAGTAATCGTCTCCATTGTTGAAAACGAATTCAGGATTGTAAAAACTCAATTGCTTTATTCTATCCAAGCTGTCTATTTCTATAAAGTTGGGAACGATTTTCAACGACACCCCCAACTTAGTCTCAAACCTATTTGCTACAATCCAACGCCCCTTGTAATTCAATGGGCAATGAAAAACTCCCCAACCCACCAAGGGCTGTCCTGCTAAATTACTCGATGAAATTAACTCAAACTCGGACGAATAGCGCTTTATGGCATTGAAGTTCCTAATTTGCCCGGGTGCGCTTAAATCTGAACATTGCAAAATACGGTACTGATTGTCCAGATAAACCATATTCGCTGTTATGGCCTTATTCGTTTCTTTCTCGTTGATAAATGATGTGTCAACAACCGACTTTATTACCCGCAAGGTATCACTAAGCAGGTTATAAACATTCAATGGATACGCTCCACGCATACGCACCGTGTTCAGCACAAATCGATGCGCACTACCCTTTATAAGATTGGCAAATTGAAACGTTGTGCTTTTGTACATGCTGTCCTGAACCAATACACTATCTGTAATCACCAAATTGGTTGACAGTTCATACACCGTTAAAGAGGGTGTACCCTCTTCTTTGGAAAGCCCAAAATATAGCTTGCCCGATTCCGTATGAAGAATATTGGTAACATAGGCTCCCGCAAAATCAAGTACCCGAATAAAACTATCTACAAGGTTTAAATCTCTATCTGCCTTGTATATCTTTACACAACTATTCCCTAAATCCGGATAATTTACCGGAACTATGGCAAATACAAAAGAATCTACCTCTAGGGCATTCAACACTACTGCATGTTCGTTGTAATGGACTATTGAACTTAAGCTCAATTTTTGAGAATTGGCGCTTAACGTATTAAAAAGCACCAAAATAAGTAATAAGAGGCTATGCTTTTTCATCGGTATAGTATCACAAACCCATTGGAACCAAAACCAAGGTTTTATACTTTATTATCAAAGAATGTTGACCTATTGCACAAACACCTTGATCAATGGATTTGCCGGTATTGAAACTTGGATTAACAGGAGAATTCCAGGGGACACAATTGTTGATCGTGCCTTTATGACTTGATACAGCAACCGAAACGGCCTTCTGAAATGGTTGTTGGTACTGATTGGCCAAAATCGCAATTGAATTTAGGTAGTAGTTCATCAAACCCGAATTTATACAAGGTGCTTCTGTGGTATTGAAGTGGTTCATTGGATTATTGTCCTGTGTATTTCTGCCTTCTATCCATGAACTTTGGGTAGCGCAGGCGTAAACTCGTGTGGGATAAAATGTCATGGGAACATTGTTCACATAATTGTTGATATTAAACGATGGGTAGGAGGGGTCATAGGTTTCGTTTGCATGAAGAGACTTGTCTGTTTCACCAACATAAATATATCTAAAATTTGGTGGAGGTGCAGGCGCACTCAAATTCAAGTTAAAGTTTGCAAAACTACTTAACACATCCGAGGCTCCCGGATAAAAGCTTACATATTGACCACACAACCCTCCATAATACTCCTTCTTCCCAAATCCATGTTTTACTCCTGAATGTGCTCTGAATGACATGTTGGATGGAAAGACTTTAGGGACAAGTTGAAGAGCTCCCCAACCTTTTTTAAATCTCAATGTTAATCCCTTTTGACTGCTTGTTTGACTTCCATCCGGCTCAACTGTAACATAATATATCACTTCATTGGGGTCTGTTGTTTCCAGAAGTGCATCATTTATTTTTGCCTCCATTAAAGCATACAAAGAATCAAGTTCACAAATTGGACTAATATTTTGCTCGTTGGTACTTACCTGATATGAAAATTCAAAAGTTTGCTGATTTTCAAAATTACTCGAGGGCTCTGCCAAATTGTAATTTAGTAATAAATCCAGAATAACTGGAATAC
>CALKUG010000380.1 GCA_937996765.1 uncultured Ignavibacteria bacterium | reverse complement strand
TAGTGGTTGAGCGTCGAAGCACTTAAACCAATACTTTCAATTGAACCGGAAAACTCTGAACCGTTATCACTCATTAAATTATATGACCTCTTTAAAACACCAACTTCAAAGATAGTAAATTACCTGTGTTTTTTTAGAGGTCAAACAAATTATAATAGTAATTTTACATACTACCCTCTTTTAACGCCGTTCCATCTTCGTTAAATTTTTTCATATATTTTTCCGGGTTGCTGGTAAACTTGCGAACACAAGACTTACAACAAAAACCTATCACCTTTTCACCATAAGTTGCGGTTTGAACCTTTGAATCTACTTCTTCTCCCATCACAGGGCATACAGTATTCCATATTTTAGAATTGCTTAACGTGTCAGCAACTGAATTTGAGTGGTCCTTATGACCTGATAATGTATCTTGAACTGCACAAATTTCTTGACTTGGCACTATAGATACTTTTGCTGTTACAGTGCTACTGAGTATGAAAATAAATAATACAACGGTTATGTTAACAACTTTTTTCATAGTTATTCTTTCTTTTATGTTGAATGTATAGTTTTGGTAATTCACTTTACTCCACAATGGTTCCGATAAATTTTGAACCATCGGTACTAAGATTTTTTAGATATAATTCTGGGTTACTTAAAAACTTTTTATCGCATCCTTTACAACAGAATCCAATATTTTTACCTTTATACTTCACTGTGGGAACTTTTTCGTCAATCTCTTCGCCCAAAATCGGACAGAATTTATTAAATATCTTTGAACCGACTTCTTTATCTTTCAATGCAGTTTCACTGTTTCCTGATTCCTCGGAAATCGGCTCAATATTAATGTTTTCAGTTTTATGCAAAGAATTTTGATATTCCCCCCATTTAAGCTGTGCCTCAGAATCCAACAGATAAGTACCATCAAACGCAATTGTATCCTTTAATGTGACGCCTGAAATTATTTCAGTAAACTCATCGTTCTGGGAACCCACTATCACGATGTTTGGAAAATAAGCATCTTTGCCGCGTTTTAGCCAAACCAACGATTTTGTTCCTTTTACAACGATAGCCGAATTGGGAACTACAATTACATTTTGTGCCGTGGAGGTAAAATTAACAAATACATTCATATTTATTTTTAAGCTATGATTTCTATTGGGTACATCTAAACGTACTTTTACTAATTTTGTATTAGGGTCTGTTTCCGGATAAATAAAAGCGACTCGTGCCTTAATTGTGTTTTCGTCACCGTTAACACTAATTGTAGCATTGGAATTAGTAGAGATTTTATTTATCTGACTCGGGAAAACTTGGGCTATTACCTGTACCATTGAAAGATCTGCCACTTCAAAAAGCGTATATCCTTCTTCAACATACTGACCCTCAACTGCATTGTTGTTAGTTATAACACCATTGTATGGGCTTGAAATATCAAGATACTCTTCAACTTCTTTATTAGCAGCAATCCTATCAATCACACTTTGAGTTACCCCCATTCGCAGAATCTTTTTTCGGACTGATGTAATTGCACTTGTATTACCTGTATTCATGGCAGAAATTAATTCAAGTTGGGCTTGAATAAACTCATCAGAATATATTTTGTAGAGCATTGTGCCTTGAGAAATCGGGGAGCCAATAGAATATTGATATACTTTTTCAATTCTGCCCATAATTCTTGCCGAAATAATCTTTTTTGAATTTTCGTTCCAGGTTACTAAACCATTAACAGTAAATCTTAATGGTAAGTCCATTCTAATTGCCGGACTATTCCTTATTTTTGCCACAACTTGTTGTGCCTCGGAAAGAGTTAAAACCATCATTTCACTACTCGGCGTTTCGTTCTTTTTCACCAAATCCATTTGACAGATAGGACAAACAGATGGTTTTGTAGATGTTACTTGAGGGTGCATTGGACAATAATAGTTTGTTATGTTTTCGGAGGAATGCTCATCTCCCACTTGCGATTGATAAATAAATGAGCCCAAAACAACAAAT
>CALKUG010000379.1 GCA_937996765.1 uncultured Ignavibacteria bacterium | reverse complement strand
CAAAATATAACTTCCCCTCGCCTAATTACCAATGTAGGATTTTTTCACTTAAAGTTAAATTGGCAACCCCTTGTACTATTAGTGTAATGGGTTGCCCAAATAACATAGAGTGTTAAAGGTTATTCGTAATTCTCCACTTCGGGGTCGCTGTACTTTTCGTTAAAAAATTGTGCAAGCTCATCTTCAAAAAAGAACTCTTCTTGCCCAAAAGCAGGAACAAGTTCATCTAACCAAATGGCATTTTCATCGTATTTTGCAAAAAACGGCTTCGCAACCCAATCAGGGTTTCTGCCTTGCAGAAAACGCATTACAATTACTTTTTCATCCGCAATTTCACTAACGCCAAGTATTTGTATTTTCCCTGGTGTAGCACTCATACTCGGGCCTCTAACAGTCCTACACACACCGCTCACCCTTTGATAGGCATTTCTAAAGATGTCCCATGCTTCAACTAAGGGAATTCCAAAAAAATGCTGTGCGCCGGTATCTCGCACCACAAACATATAATAGGGAATAAGATTAAGATTTACCTGGCGCCGCCACATTTCTGACCAGATAAGGGGGTCGTTATTGATGTATCTTAATACGGGTGATTGTGTTCTAATTTGTGCACCAGTTGAAAGTAAGCGTTTTATTGCTCGTTCGACTGCCGGTGTAGAAAGTTCACGAGGGTGATTAAAATGTGCCATTATAGCCAGATTTTTTCCGCTCTTTACAATTTTATCAAACATTCGCAATAACTCATCGGCATCTGAGTCCTCTGTAAATCTATACGGCCAGTAGGAGAGTGCTTTTGTACCAATCCGAATTGTTTGTATGTTTTCAAGCTCTTCATCTAACAAGGAGTCTAAATAAGAATTGAGGATTGATGACTTCATAATTAATGGATCACCGCCGGTAAAGAGTACATCTGTTACTTGAGGATTGCTTTTTAAGTAGCTCTTTAATAGTTCTGTTTCTTTCATGGCAAATTTTAGTTCGCTAATGCCTGTAAATTGAGGCCATCGGAAACAGAAGCTACAATATGCATGACAGGTTTGACCTTGACTCGGGAAAAAAAGCAAAGTTTCACGGTACTTGTGTTGAATACCTGTTAATTCTTTCCCTTCAAAAAGTGGAACGTTATGGGACTGCCCTGCAGGGTGAGGGTTCAGCTCCATTCTAATATTGTTAGCTAACTGAACAGTATTCTCTCTACTTTCAGATGAGTTAATCGCTTTTTCAATTGCAGCGTAATAATTCTCTTTTAACATTTCTTTTCTCGGAAAAGTGAGTGTAAAAAGAGGATCTTCGGGAACATTATTCCAATCAATTAATTCATCAATTACGTAATTGCTGACTTTAAAAGGGAGCACATTCCCAACAACTTCTATCGCCTTGAAATCCGATTGGTTGAGTGATTTCAGTTGTTTAATCTCTGAGAGATTGCGTAAAGTATATGATTGATACTTCGACATGTTTTTCTCCAGTTTACTTATTTGAATAAGGTATTCGGAGGTGCTCATCTGCTTTTGTTACCCTATGTTTTAAGGGCAAAAAAGGCCTATGTAAAGCGTCCGATTACTGTTTTTGAAAAATGTAAAACACTTCTTCGTTTCAAAATCAATAAACAACGTTGATTAACGCTGCAAGCATCACTTTGTTAGATTACTTAGATGTAGTCCTTCGATAGCCCCCGAATGCATTTTAATAGGTGAGTATTGAGTTGTTAGAAAAAGTTTTTCTAACCCTAATTTCTACAAATATAACCATACAGTATTTTATGGAGCAACCTTCCTTTGGTCAAAAAAAAGTGCCCTTTTTTAAAGGGCACTGATTTCTACAAAATAAATAGTTAATCCTCGTCGCGGAGTTTTTCGAGTGCTCCAAAATCCTCGAGTGTGCTGGTATCACCGGCTATGGTTCCGCTTGTTGCAATTTCGCGCAACAACCTACGCATAATTTTACCGCTTCTGGTTTTAGGCAATGAATCAGTAAACCGAATTTCATCGGGTTTTGCTATATGTCCGATTTCCT
>CALKUG010000378.1 GCA_937996765.1 uncultured Ignavibacteria bacterium | reverse complement strand
TCTGCGAAATTTCGTTCATCAAAATTTTTGCTTGGTGATTGGCATCAGGGAGAATATCGTTATTAAACACTATCAGCAGGTATCCAACTACAATACCTGCAACCACAGGAGAAAGCATCATTTTGTATAAACTTATGCCTGAAGATTTCATTACGGTAATTTCGTTGTTTTGCGAGAGTGCCCCAAATGCCATGAGAGTAGAAACTAAAACAGCCATAGGTACAACAAGTACCACCATCCAGGCGAGATTGTACCCAATCAGTTGTACGATGAGCAAAGTGTCTAACCCTTTACCAATGAGGCGATCGGCAAACTTCATTAAAAATTGAAGTACAAAAATGAAGGTCAAGGTAAACAGTGAAAACAAAAACGGAGCGGCGTGATGCCGCAGAATGTAAAATGTTAAAATCATATACAAATATACTAAAGGTTTTTCGAAGAAAATTTGATTATTCTGATTCAAAATCTCTTTTGAAAACTATACGAGGGTTGTTAACTTACAAGTTCACATTTTTAATTTAGTTAGATTATTCGTGAAGTTAAAAGATAGTTTATTCGGGTTAGTAGCATTAATAACTATTGCATCGGTTTCCTTTGCTTTGTATAGAATAGATTCGAGTGCTACATTAAAGCTCTCCTCTAAATTTCCGCAATGGGTAAGTGCAGAAGGAAAATTCCCTGATCAGACATCGGGTATAGCATATATACGCTCTGATGGTAACAAAAAATATTTTCTTCTTGCCGATGATATTGGTGAGTTGCACACATTGGTATTAGCGGAGGATACAGTTCACTCTCTCAACACAATTACTTTTTCACCAACAGCTGAAGGTGTTTTCCCCACTGATCAAAAATGGGATTTTGAAGAAATAGTTTACGATCGTTTTACCAACTCTGTTTATCTTTCTTTTGAAGGGAATGGAAGAAACTACAGCGAAGGAAACGGTATCTATAAACTTAAGTTTAAAAACAACGATCCACTAAGCGGCTATGTTGCAGCTTGCGAAAAAATCAAATTTAAAGACGAAGAGCTCCTCAAAAAATACTTATACGATAATATTGGGTATGAGGGAGTTGCCGTAGATAGTTTGTATCTTTATTTGGGTCTCGAGGGCTTTACTAAGGGTGCATTGTTTGCCGATAGCACATTTATATATGTTATCGATAAAAAGAGTTTAGAAACTGTTGGAGTTGTTGGAACAAAGCAAATTGGTATTGGCACAATTTGCGGATTGCACTCTCTTGGTGAGCGAAATCTTGTAGGGGTTGACAGGAATCAGCTGGCGATTTTTACATTGGTGCTTAATTCGGATTTTTCTGTAGCAGAAAGCAAGCTGTATCATCACGAAGGTCGGATTCCGGGGAACCATCATAAAGTGTATTTTTCTTCCCTCGAATCTATTACAGCAGATGAAGAAGGATCAATTTACGTAATGGACGACCCTTGGAAAAAGTATTTTATCCCCGATGAAGCTGTTCTTTCTTCATTGGATACTCAAACAC
>CALKUG010000377.1 GCA_937996765.1 uncultured Ignavibacteria bacterium | reverse complement strand
GGATTTCGGCCTGTGATGTCGTTTTTCTATTTTTTTGCGTTTATTGCTATGGTGCTTTATTTTTATGTGGGGGCATATTACGAGGAAAAGAAATTACTTGCTCAATTTGGTGAGCAATACAAAGAATACAGTAAATCAACAGGAAAAATATTTCCTAAATTATAAGATTTTTTAACAAACCATTTATTTAAAGATTTAGAAATTATGGATCAAAAACTTCGCTCAACAACCATTATCGGAATGCTGCATAATGGTGAAGCAGCTATGGCCGGCGACGGCCAAGTTACTTTAGGTAACACCATTATGAAACACCACGCCATCAAAATTCGCAAGATTAACAATGGGAAAGTCCTGTGTGGCTTTGCCGGAAGCGCAGCAGATGCGTTTACTTTGATGGAGCGTTTCGAAGATAAACTCGAGCAATATCGCGGAAGTGTTAATCGCGCTGCGGTGGAGCTTGCGAAAGATTGGCGTACGGATAAATATCTCCGCAAACTTGAAGCAATGCTAGCAGTAGTATCACACGATTGTGCCTTGGTTATTTCGGGCACGGGTGATGTTATTGAACCTGCCGATGGTATTGTAGCTATTGGTTCGGGTGGAATGTATGCTTTGGCAGCGGCAAAAATGCTCAAAAAACATAGCCCCCTCACTACAAAAGAAATTGTGAAAGATGCGTTAGAGTGTGCCGCCGAAATTTGCATCTACACTAATAGTCAGATTACCGTAGAAACTATTGAGCAATAGGAGATTTTAATTGAAAGCTGATTTAACACCAATCGAAATTGTTCGCGAACTTGATAATTATATCATAGGACAGGATAAAGCCAAACGTGCTGTGGCTATTGCCTTACGTAATCGCTGGAGAAGGCAACAAGTTGAGGGTAAATTAAAAGACGAGATAATGCCTAACAACATTATTCTCATAGGACCCACCGGCGTGGGCAAGACCGAAATTGCACGCCGACTTGCAAAACTTACCGGAGCCCCTTTTGTTAAAGTGGAAGCATCAAAATTCACCGAAGTTGGTTATGTGGGTAGAGATGTTGAATCTATAATCCGCGACCTTGCGGAACGCTCCATTACCATGGTTAAAAAAGTTAAAACCGCTGAGGTTCAGGCTCGTGCTGTTGAAATCGCAAACGAAAAAATTCTTGATATTCTCATTCCCCCAATTCAGCGATCACAAGCTACAGCCATGAATGCCGTGGATGAAAACGGAGTAGAAACCGTACAATCAGAGCAAGATGACCCTGTGTATCAGAATCAAAAAACACGCGAGTGGATGCGTGCTAAGCTCATAAGTGGCGAAATGGATTCGAAGTTTATCGAGTACGATATTACCTCGCCTGCTGTGGGAATGCAAATTTTAGGACCTTTAGGTGGCGATGAAATGGGCATTAATCTGCAAGAGATAATGTCCACTATGCTTCCAAAGAAAAAGAAAAAAAGAAAAACCACTGTAGCCGAGGCGCGTGAAATTATTGCCGGCGAAGAAGCAGAAAAACTGATTGACCAAGATGCCGTTCAACGTGAGGCAGTAACACTGTGCGAAAATATGGGAATTGTATTTATAGATGAGATTGATAAAATTGCATCGAGCAGTAACAAATCTCACGGACCCGATGTTTCACGCGAAGGTGTTCAAAGGGATTTATTGCCGATTGTGGAAGGTTCAACAGTAAACACAAAATACGGTCCTGTTAAAACCGATCATATTTTATTTATTGCCTCAGGTGCATTCCACATTGCAAAACCATCGGATTTAATACCTGAGTTGCAAGGCCGTTTCCCAATTCGAGAAGAATTGAACTCGCTTACTGAAGAGGATTTTGTTAAAATTTTAACCATTCCGCAAAATGCTTTGCTCAAGCAATATCAAGCCCTACTCAAAACCGAGGGTGTGGAAATTAAATTCACCGAGGATGGAATTGCTGAGATTGCCCGTGTAGCGTTTTTAGTGAACGAACAAGTGGAAAATATTGGTGCACGCAGATTGCACACCATTTTAACCACCATATTAGAAGAGATTTTGTTTGAAGTCCCGGAAATCATTCCTTCAGGAACCATAACAGTAAACGCAGAATTAGTGCAAAAACGCCTCGCCCACATTGTTAAAAATAGGGATTTGAGTAAGTACATATTGTA
>CALKUG010000376.1 GCA_937996765.1 uncultured Ignavibacteria bacterium | reverse complement strand
AATGCTTGAGACGGCCCCATTTGGGTATGGGTTACATAGGTTAATACTCGATGAGCATGGAAATCCTTCCGATTTCGAGTTCTTAGAAATCAATAGTACGTTTGAGAGACTCACGGGACTTTCAAAGGATGCCCTTTTGGGTAACCGTTATACATCTATCTTCCCCGACCACAAATCAGAAGCGTTTAATTGGATTGAGTATTACGGAAACATTACGCTAAAAAACGAGAGGCGTGAGTTTGAACAGTTTTCTCAACTTTTAGGGCATTGGTATAAGATACAAGTTTATTCTCCAAAACCACTTCGTTTTGTTACCATATTCTTTGATGTAACGGTTGATCACTATTTTAGTGAAGCTTCGCGTGAATTAAGCACTTTTACCTATAATACAGTGAATTTTGATGCAATAGCAGAATCCATGAAAAGGATTTCGGTTGCTAAATATTCCATCATGCTCTCCTTTAAAGAAAACGAAGATTTACAACTTTCAGCATCCGTCTTAGGACTCGATAGAGAGTTGGATGTGCGTTGCCGAGCTCGCTCCCTTGAAGTACAGGGTTGCAACAAAATACAACAAGAATTTTTGGAACACCTTCATAACTCCAAGTCACAATCAAAATACTTAAAAAACTCAGCCCCGGGGCAATTTCCCATTGCTGAACTCGATTTTATAGATAATGATAAAGACCTTCGATTAAACACCATACCCATTTTTTCTGCTGGTGTGAAGGTAGGTGCATTTTTGTTGGTGTATGATAAAATTGACAATGAAGAATATTTTGGTTCCTCTTATGTGAGAACCTTTTCGGAGATGATAGGGCTATTCATAAAGCAACGGGAACGAGAGCAGTTAATCACTCAACAAAAATTAGAGATGGAAGCATTTTTTAATGTAAACTTAGATTTACTTAGTATTTCTGACCTCACGGGTCGTTTTATTAGGCTAAATAAGGAGTGGGAGAACATTCTGGGCTATAATGTTCAAGATATAATTGGCAAAGAGTTCATGAATTATGTTCACCCTGAGGATATCGAGAAAACAAAACGAGCTGTCAGACAATTAGAAGCAGGTGAACCTCTATTGAATTTTGTAAATAGGTATAAATGTTCTGATGGAAGCTTTAAATTTCTTGAATGGAGATCGGTACCGTTAGGAGGTGTTCTTTATTCTTCAGCAAGAGATATCACAGTCAGAATAGAACAAGAAAAAACTTTGAAAGCGTATATAGAAAACGCGCCGTATGGAATTTTTGTGGCAAATGAATTAGGTAATTACATATACGCTAATGCAGTTGCTTGTTTATTATCAAAAAGGACAAAGGAAGAAATATTAACCCTCAGTATTCCTGATATTGTTCATCCTGATGACTTGGAAATCGGATTAAAGAATTTTAGTACGGTGAAAGAAGATAACTATGCTGTAAGCGATCAGAGATTTATCTTAGGTTCAGGTGAAATCCGAAATTGGCGAGTGAATGCTTCCAAGGTTTCAGAAAATGAGTTTATAGCATTTGTTACTGACATAACTGAAGCAGAAGAGGCAAAAAGAGAGCTATTAGAAAGTAGAGAAGCTTTTGTAAATTATATTCCCGATGAGTTTGACAGGGAGTTTAAAACCAAT
>CALKUG010000375.1 GCA_937996765.1 uncultured Ignavibacteria bacterium | reverse complement strand
CGGAATAAAAAGATTCATTCTTATCCAAACCGCAAGCTTATGCCGTAACCCCTTGTTCTCTTTAGAAATAGTTTCCGAAGGGACAATCGGCTTTTTGGGGTCTTTTCCCAAAAATTTTCTGTAAATAGTAAACGGCTCTAACGAAAAAGTGCGTAATACAGTAATACCTTCGGGCACTTCTTGTAACAGCGAGAAGTCTTTAGAGGTAAAATCATCATCGGCAACGGTAACAACGGTAACATTCCAACCCTGCTCTAACAATCCTCTTAATAAATGAAGTGGCAGGTGCAATGAAGCTTTGCCGGAAGGTGGCCAGTAATAACTGTAACACAGGAGATGCGGTTTATCACTCAACGGATTTTATCCCAACAAATCTTATCACCACCGCCTCGCCTACATGTCCACTACCGGAATCCATTTGCACCTTCTCTTTTCCGAGAACAGCAAAATCTAATTCGATAAAGTCCTCGGTTATTTGCTGCAATGAGTAGAGTACATCAAGGTTTTGAGGTCCGCCTGAACTGCGGCCCAATTGGTCGCGATCAAATGCCTCGAATATCAAAACTCCGCCCGGTTTTAATGCTCTAACCATTTTAGCATGAAATTGCTCGCGACTCTCGGCATCAAGATGAAAAAAGAATAACCCTATTGCATCAAATTCCCCATCCGGGTATTCGCTTTCTGTGCAATTGTTAATCTGAAAATTTATTTGAACATTTTTTTCTTTTGCAAGCGCAAGAGCTTTTTGCTGTCCTACTTCACTCCAATCAGTTGCAACAACCTCCCAACCCATAGTAGCAGCATACACAGCATTTCTTCCTTCGCCTTCGGCAGGTAAGAGTATTTTTCCTTGAGGATATTTTTTTAATTGCTCTGCAAAAAAGGGGGCGGGGTCTTTACCGTAAGTGTAATCTTGCGAATTAAATCGCTCATCCCAAAAACTGCTATCGTATCTCATATTTTTTCCATTTTTCAGTCTCAAAACTAATCATTATTCTTTCAATTTTAACTACTAAAGTCACTTTGGGCAATTGTATTGACTCTCAAAAAAGCTCGCTATTTGCTATATTTGTAAGTCAAAGCAATTATAATAAGAAATTCACACTTGGTGCTTAATTCCATTTCCTTTCTTGATACATTATATCAATCTGTAACAAGCAATTCCGAAAAGACTGCAATCCGCAGTGGTGGAAAAAGTGTGTCCTACAAGGATATTGTACAACAGGCATGCTTAATACAAAGGTCTATCACTGAAACCGCGAACAAAGGTCCTCTTGGCATTGTTCTGAGTGATGGAGCAGAGCCATACGCAGCAATACTTGCCTGTTGGTTTCTTGGATACTCCTACGTTCCTATTAACGCTGAATTACCTGAGGAGCGACTGCTTTCAATAGTTGCTACATCCGCAATCTCCCACATTATTGGTGATTCAGTTCCAAAATCACTTGAGCATCTTTTACTAAGAGTCCCCAAAGCAATTAACAACGATTTCCAACTCGAACTCACATTTTATGCTCCCACACCCGAGGCAACTGCATATATTTTGTTTACTTCGGGCAGTACGGGAGTTCCCAAAGGTGTACCTATTTCGTTTGCAAATATTGAGAGTTTTGTTGAATCGTATTCCTCACTCGGATTTGAGCATAGTTCTGATGAGAGATTTCTTCAAATGTTCGATTTGACATTCGACCTTAGTGTTATGAGCTATCTTATTCCGTTATTGCACGGGGCATCTTTTTCAACCGTTCGTTCCGGCGGAATGAAATTTATGTCAATAGCATCCATATTAGAAGAGGATGAAATAACAACTGCTCTGATGGTGCCTTCGGTATTAGTGTTTCTTAGAAAATATTTTGATGAGTTTGAATTCCCTTCTCTCAGGCACTCTTTGTTTTGCGGCGAAGCTCTGCCATGCTCTTTGGCACAAGAGTGGCAAAAAATTGTGCCCAATGCCGAGATTGTAAATGTTTACGGTCCAACTGAAGCAACTATCTTTTGTTCCGAGTATGTATTGCCAAAATCTTCGGAGCCAAAACATTATAATAGCACAGTCTCAATCGGGAAATCTTTAGGAAACTCCCGGCTTATAGTTATTGATGAACAATCAAAACCAATCACCTCAGCAAATGTTAAAGGCGAGCTGTGCATCGGTGGCCCCCAGGTAACCTCGGGTTATTTGAAAAGAGAGGATTTAAATACTTCTCGATTTATCAGCATCGACAGCTCACGCTATTATAGAAGCGGTGATATTTGTTTTGTTGATGAAGCCGGAGATATTTTTTACGTCGGACGACTCGATTCTCAAGTACAAATACAGGGCTTTAGAGTGGAGCTTGGTGAAATTGAATATTATGCTGAACAAGCTGCGCCCGGAGCTACTATTATTGCAGTTGCCAAGGAGACGGATTCCAAAGGTACTGTTGTGGTGGTGTTCGCGAAATCTCTGCCAAATTCTTCTGAGCACTTATTAAGCCAGCTTCGTAAGTCTCTTCCCGGTTACATGGTACCTAACGATTGTGTTGAATTAGAAGCGTTCCCTTTGAACAGCAATGGGAAAATCGATCGTCTTGAACTCATAAAAAGAATTACCGTGTAATGGTTTTCCGCAACGCAACAAACTCCGACATCCCATTTCTTATCAATGCGATTTTTGAAGCAGAAAAAAGTGGCTCAACTTTGTTAAGCTACTCAACACTTTTTGACCTTTCAAAAACCGAATTACAACAATTGTTTACAGAAATGCTTGAGGAGGATGTAGCCAATCAAGAAATAAATGTTTCGGGATTTGGACTTGTTGAGATTGAGAAAAAAGTTGTTGCTGCAACTAACTGTTGGATTGAACCAAGCAACGGGAAATCTTCCGCGCAACAAAAAGCATCGTTACTCATGGGTTTTATGGGTACAACACGCGTGAGCGAAGCATTTGCAAAACACAAGTTTTTACAGGATCTCACTCTCACTCGCTCCCCCGGTGCGGTACAGTTTGAGTCTGTTTTTATTCTACCCGAGCACAGAGGAAAAGGGCTGTTAGGTTTTCTTTTTAAGACATTAAGCGAAGTGCATAACCCAAGTAAAAAACTACCCGAAGAAATTCATGTTGTGCAATCAAATCAATTGGCTTATAATGCCTATCGCAAATTAGGATTTACTGTAATTCAAGAAAAAATTTCCGTTCATCCTGATGTGAAAAAGTATTTACCTGACTCCACACGCTTAAAAATGATGAGGAATTTTTAATTTTATGAGTAACAACTCTATCGTAGAACGCACAACTAATATTTTTAGAACCATATTTAAAGAGCCGGAGCTTATTCTAAAAAACTCACTTACCGCCCAAGATATTGAACGCTGGGATTCGCTCAATCATGTTACCCTTATTGCCGCAATTGAAAAAGAGTTTTCTATTACTTTTAAGTTCAAAGAACTTAATAAAATGGAATGTGTTGGCGACCTTTTAACGCTCATTAGAGAAAAGTTGGGCTAAGCCGCCCCGCCCTTATGCGTAAACGCCTTTTTTATACACTCATCTTTATCTATTCCATTCTTTTCCTTTATGCCCTCGTTTTAAACCAAGGTGGGCTTACTGTAGGTAGTGTTGTATTTCCTCCCCCGTTTATGTCGGTGTCAGAATTGTTTACTGTGCGCGAACAATTATATAATGAAAAGGCCGATAGCTTAATTGAAAACTATGTTACAGAGTTTGAGGAACGAGGTAACACGGGTGATTTTTCTTCGTTCGAGGTCTCAACACCCGAACCAATGGTTTCTGTCCAAAACGGAGAAGGTGGATTGCGAGCGTTTTTCTCGGCTTTGCTTCAATCCTCCAAATCTCAGGTTGTTCGTATAAGTCACTTCGGAGATTCGCAAATTGAGGGCGACCGCCTTACTTCGGACCTTCGCTCTGAGTTCCAAAGAACATTTGGTGGCACAGGTCTGGGGTATATTCCCTTAGGTGACCCCGCTTCTCATATTTCTATGAATTACTTTGCTTCAAAAAATATTACAAAGTACAATGTGTTTAACCACTCGGTGCCCACCGGCGGAAATTACGGATTATCGGGTGCGGCGTTTATGGTTCGCTCAAGTTATAGTTATTCATTTGATGATACTTTACGCTCAGAAGCAAATACCCCCACCGATACACTCCCCAGCCAAGAAACGATTCAAAAAAAGACCATTACTGAATATTTCACTGAGGGAAAAGTACGCATAACAATTCCTCCGAGTGTGGAGTATTCAAAATTAAGCTTGTTAGTACAAAACCCCGTTAAACCTGTTTCCTTTTCTATTTATGATTTCGAAAAAAAGAAATCGGTTATAAATACTACTCTTTCATCTGCTGTTAAAAACGAAAAACAAGGACGATTTGTAAGTTCAATACCCATACCAACTAAATCCCGATCATTACAACTGGTATTTGATGTAAATGAATCGCAGCTTTACTATGGATTACTACTTGAAGGAGAAAAGGGTGTTCAAGTAGATAACTATGCGCTTCGTGGCCATTCCGGTGGCGGTTTAATGAAATTGAATGAGAAGGTTATCTTCGAGCTTAATAATTATTTAAACCCCTCATTAATCATATTTCAGTTTGGTGCTAACACAGTACCATTTAACCGAAGTGATGCGCAGATTGCATATTTGGAGCAGCAGTATCTCGAACTGTTTATGAAATTTAAGACGATGTTTCCCAATACATCATTTTTGGTTGTAGGCGTGGGGGATATGGCAAAAAAATCAGAAGGAACATTTTCATCCTATCCTCAAATTCCAAGAATTCGCGATGCACAAAAACGTGCAGCACTTAAAGCAGGATTTGCATTTTGGGATCTGTATGAGGCAATGGGTGGTAAAAACGCAATTATATCCTGGAGTCAAAAAGGTCTCGCCTCTAACGATGGGCACCTTTCACTCAAGGGGTCGCGTGTTATTGCACGTGAAATTTTTAATGCACTTATGAAAGAGTACGGCATCTACTTACAATCCATACGGAGGGTTAAGTAAGTGGATTTTATATTTTCGTTGTTTAGTTATAACCAACTCGACCCCGCGCGTTTTAACTCTGTTTTCTTTTTTATGTTGATTTTTGCCGTTGTTGCCGTGCTTACTTTTTCGGACAATCGAAAATTTCATATTTACACCTTATTAGGTGCGAGTTTACTTTTTTATTACAAGTTAAGCGGTCTTGCAATAATTGTTCTGATTTACCTGGCTGTGGTAGATTTTTATTTGGCGAAAGCTATCCAAAACACCGAGCACGAAAAGCAAAAATATAGGATTCTTTTAATCTCTATATTTAATTCCCTTGTTGTACTTGGCTATTTTAAATATGCTAATTTTTTCCTCTCCAACTATTTTGCTGTAGTTGAACCCGAGAGTATTTATATACCTCTTAACATTCTTTTTCCCGTCGGAATTTCTTTCTACGTATTTAGAGGTCTCAGCTATACCATTGATGTGGCAAGAGAAGTTATAGAACCCGAAAATAATTTTGGACACTATTTATTATATCTTTCTTTTTTCCCTTCGGTTTTGGCGGGACCCATTTCAAAAGCTCGTGACTTTTTACCTCAGCTTTCGAAACCTTACGCTTTAGCGGAAGCTACTTACTCTGATTCATTGTACCTGATAATGCGAGGCGCCATAAAAAAATTCGCAATCAGTGATTTTATTGCAGTCAATTTTGTAACTCGTGTTTTTGATAGCCCCACAATGTTTTCCGGCTTCGAGGTACTTGTTGCCCTATACGGAGCTACATTGCTGATCTATGCGGATTTCTCGGGATATACCGACATGGCCGTGGGATTAGCGGGTTTACTCGGTTTTAAGGTTAAGCATAATTTTAATCAACCATTTTTGGCCGAAAATGTCACCGATTTTTGGCGACGTTGGCACATCACTCTTACTGAGTGGTTTAATGATTACGTTTATAAGGGTTTGAACTTTAAGTTTCGTAAACTGGGACTCACAGGAGTTATTGCCGCTGTATTTATAACATTCACTATTTCAGGTATATGGCACGGCCCCAATTGGACATTTATTATTTGGGGTGTGCTTCACGGTATTGCTATTGCCTACGATAGGCTTACACTTGGACTTCGTGATTGGTTAATACTTAAGCTTGGTAAAAACACTTATCTTATTTTCGCAAGGGTTATTACTTTTCATTTTATTGCGCTCTCAATTATTTTGTTCCAGTCGAACACCCTTACTTCTGCTTTAATTCTCTACGAAAAATTATTTACGGCTGTTGATTTTTCATTGTTCCCTTCCTGGTGGGCAACCTATTCCACCGTTGGTGTAATGATGGTGTTGGGCTATGCGATACACTTTATTCCCAATACTGTAACCCCACGTATTATGGAAAGCTTCGCAAAACTCTCTTGGATTATAAAGGCTCTTATATTTGCTTTGTTAGTTGTCCTGTTGTATCAAGTCACATCTTCTGAGGCTCAACCATTTATCTATTTGGAGTTTTAGATGATTAAGCATATTACACAGTTAATACTACTCTTCTCTATTGCTCTCTTTGCGCAACAGAAGCCCTATTCTGCTCAAATAGATTCACTGCTTAATGCTGCTCCGGGACTTATAGCTCAACAAAATTACATTCATAATAGTAGCTTTACAGGTATTCCGCTTTGGCGTTACGGTTTCGCTGAAACAGATACCATATCCATTTTACACATTGGTGATTCACATATTGCCGGCAAGTATTATCCGCGAGCAACTGCTGAATTTTTATTTAATTCCTTTAAAGATGGGGGCTCGGATTTTTTTGCTCCCGCAATTGTTAAAAAGAAAAAAGTTATTCGTAAGAAAAAGCGAAAAAAAACCGCTACAAAAAAATCTCGGACTGAATTACTTATTCCGTTTGAGAAGGATATTGCCGGACTTCAATTGGTCGCTGCTTCATCCATTAGCTTGGTGGAAAGCCCTACAATCAAGTTCTACTCGTATGGAGTCAGCGGTAAAACATATAAGTATTTTACGACAAGCCAGGAACTTATTAAGTATTTAAAATCACTTAAACCAAGCTTAGTTATAATTTCGCTGGGTGGCAACGATTCGTTTACGGCAAACTACGCCTCCGAATCTATTATAGGTGATTTAGAGGCATTACTCGCTGTTATAAAAACGCATTCACCCTCTTCGCGATTTGTAATCACTACTCCAACAGATGCTTTTTTGAAGAAAACGGCAACTAACCCTAATCTCTTATTAACAAGAAACGCTATAATAGAGTATTGTGAACAGAACTCATTGGGTTATTGGGATATATTTGGAATTATGGGCGGGGAAAATTCGATGAATACGTGGTTTGAGAACGGATTAGCGCAAAAAGACAAAATCCATTTCTCAAAACTCGGTTACAAATTACTGGGATATTTATTAGCCGATGCGTTGTATAACGCACATATGTCAACTATAGACAAATAAGAACTCCTGTCAGCTCTTTTTGTATGTTGTACCTTCTTTAGTATCGGTTAAAGTTATACCTAACTCCTGCATACCTTTACGAATAGAATCAGCAAATCCGTAATTTTTTTCTGCTTTGGCTTGAACTCTCAGGGCTATTAAAAGCTTAATTAATTTATCTTCAAGCCCGTTATCAGAGGCTGTGCTTTGCTTTTCATCAGGTATAATTCCTAAAACTCCGTCGGCAGTCTGCGAAAGGAAATGAAAAACTTCAGTCCAGTACTCTTTGCTTTGGGGTCCCTGAGCGGCAGCTTTATTCACTTCTTTTATAAAATCAAACAAAACAGCAAGGGCTTTAGGTGAATTAAAATCATCATCCATCGCTTGTGCAAAACCGGCTCTGAACGATGAAAAGTCAGGAGTCTCGCCACTATTCTCTTTAGCCATTTCTTCTTTGGCTTTAAAATATAGTGTATGTATTTTCTCTAAACCTTTGGCCGCTGCTTCAATTGCTTCTTGTGTAAAGTTAAGCGGGGCAGAATAATGAGTCATTGCATAGAAAAAACGCAGAGCTTCGGCCGAATATATTTTCAGAATATCACGGGCAGTAAAAAAATTGCCTAAAGATTTAGACATCTTTTCGTTATCAATATTCAAAAATCCAAAGTGCATCCAATAGTTAACAAACGGTTTACCGTTTGCTCCTTCGCTTTGGGCAATTTCATTTTCATGATGGGGGAAAATTAAATCCGAGCCACCCATGTGAATATCAAAATTTTCACCGAGGTGTTTGCAACTCATTGCAGAGCATTCTATATGCCAACCGGGGCGACCTTTACCCCATGGACTTTCCCATGCCGGCTCGCCTGGTTTCGCTTTTTTCCAAAGTGCAAAATCGAGCGGATTGGCTTTTTGTTCCACCACATCAACACGCGAACCTGCCTCTAATTCATCAATATGTTTTCCGCTGAGCTTTCCGTATCCGTCAAATTTATTTATTGCGTAGAACACATCGCCATCAACATTGTAAGCAATATTGTTTTTTTCAAGTTTTTCAATCATCGAAACAATGTCTGAAATGTGCTCAGTGGCCTTTGGATTTATAGTTGCGCGTTTGATTCTAAGTTTAGCAATATCCTCAAAAAAAGCTTCGGAATAGGTACTCGAAATTTCATCAAATCTCTTACCTTCGGCATTTGCTTTGTTTATGATTTTATCGTCAATATCCGTCAAGTTCATAGCAAAAATCACTTCATAGCCTGCATATTCGAAATAACGACGGATTATATCCGAGTTTACAAACGAACGTGCATTACCCACGTGGAAATAATCATAAACGGTAGGTCCGCACATATAAATATGCACTTTCCCTTCGTGTAAGGGTTTAAATTGCTCTTTTTTTCTTGTGAGGGTATTATATAATGAAATCATAATGAGTCTTTAGAATTTTAATGTTCAAACTTACGTTTTATTTCGCTTATTTTCCACTATCGGTAGGTTTTACGAAGCTCCACCAACAGCTGTTGCATATCCTCGGGCAGTTCTGATTCAAACCGAATAAACTCTTTGGTATGCGGATGAATAAACCCTAATGTGCGCGCATGGAGTGCTTGGCGAGGCATCATTTCGAGCAGATTCTGCAACCGGCTTCGCATTTTTGGCAACTCACTTCCATAAATCATATTTGTTCCGCCGTATGCTTCATCTCCAAAAATGGGATGTCCTAAATAGGACATATGCACCCTTATTTGATGGGTTCTACCGGTTTTTAGATTCACTTTAACCATCGAAGCAAAATCGAATTCTTCAATCACTTCGTAATGTGTTATCGCAATTCTTCCTTCATCAGGAGTAACTGTATATTTTTTACGGTCTTTTTTACTCCTGCCTATGTGGGTAGTAAGCTCTTTTTTGTGTTCCTTAAACCTACCCCAGCAAATGGCGTAGTATTCGCGTTCGATGCTGTGTTTTGCAAATTGAGCCGAAAGAAAGGCATGGGTTACTTCGTCCTTTGCGACAACAAGCAATCCCGAAGTATCTTTATCAATTCTGTGTACTATTCCCGGTCGCTCTTCCGATTCGTTACTTAATTGCTGTGAGTGATGTAACAAAGCATTAACCAATGTGCCGGTGTAATTTGCATACGCCGGATGCACCACCATACCCGCAGGCTTGTTAACCACAAGCAAATACTCATCTTCATACACGGCCACAATAGGGATATCTTCAGCTTCTATATGCTCAGGACGTGGTGAGATTGGGATGGTTACTTCAATGCTATCCCCTGCATTTACCTGAAAATTACTTTTTACAACGGCTTTACCGTTAATTAAAACGCAACCTGCTTCAATCAGTTTTTGGGTTCTATTGCGGGTAGCATTTTCCATTTGATTGGTAAGAAAAAGATCTAAGCGCTCCTTTTTTTTACCGGAGGGTAAATCGTAATGGAATTTTTTCTCTGTTATGAGGTTCACAACGATCCGAGGGAGTCTGTTACCGTGGATTTGTTATTGTTGTTCTCATTCGGCAGTTCTTCACTATTTTGCTGAAAAGCTTCACCAAATTCATCAGAGTTCATGGGGGTAGATTGGTGCAACGCTTCAGGAGTTTTGGCAGGCCTGTAAAACAATACTAACCAAACCACACCTACAGAAACTGCCACATCAGCAACATTAAAAATTGCGAAACGGTCGTAATTCAGCCCAAACAAGGCAAGATTAAAAAAATCCATATCAAAAAAATCTACTACATTTCCCTCAAACAAA
>CALKUG010000374.1 GCA_937996765.1 uncultured Ignavibacteria bacterium | reverse complement strand
CAAAATCCAAGAACATAACCGAATGGTAAACCAACTATCCAATACGCAAAAAATGTTATATAGGTAGGTACGGTAACATCGGTTAAACCTCTACAAATTCCGATACCAACAGCTTGCGAACCATCAAATATCTGGAAAAAAGCTGCAACAATCAATAAGTTAGTAGCTACGGCAATAACTACGCTTTCAGTGGTAAAAATATGCACTAATTGTTCTCTAAAAAGTATAAGAATTACTGCACTTACCGACATAAAAAGGACTGCCATAATAAGTGCCGAAAAACCGGCTTTTCGAGTTTCGACTACATCTTTTCTCCCTACTTCATAACCAACTCTAATAGCCCCTGCAGATGAAAGTCCTAAAGTAACCATATAGGAAATCGCTGAAATATTCAATGCTATTGTGTGAGCCGCTAGTTGTTCCGTTCCAAGCCATCCAACTATATATGCAGCCGAAACAAAAGCTCCTACTTCAAAAAAGTATTGAATACCGCTGGGTAATCCTACAGAAAGTATCTTTTTAATCAGTTCCTTATTCACTGAATATTGCAGAAGTGAGAACCGAATAGCACTAAATCTCCTATGGTTTACAGTAACGTATATCATTGCTGATGTCATAAATATTCGTGATGCCAGGGTAGCGTATCCTGCACCATCAAGCCCCAATTTTGGCATTCCCCAGTTTCCATAAATAAGTAACCAATTAATAAATGCGTTCACAAAATTTGCGGCTATGGCAATAATCATAGCGGGACGCATAAACGAAAAACCTTCTATAAACTGCTTATAGGATTGGAAAATCATGGTGGGTATAATTGAGATTCCGAGTATCACAATATAGCTTTGGGCTAATCGTGCAACTTCTTCAGGCTGATTAAGAAACGGAATTACAAAAGAAAAACCATAAACTAAAAGTGAAAGAATAAACCCTGTTAATAAATTTATAACCAACGATTGACGAAATATGTCTCCTAACAGTTCTTCATTGTTACTGCCTAAGGCAATAGAAACTAACGGCGATATTGCATAACTGATTCCTAAACCAAGAACCAAAAAGAGAATAAATACACCACTACCTAATGAAGATGCGGCTAAAGATTCAGCACTGTTGTGGCCTACCATAATGCTATCCACCACACCCATCATAACAAATCCCAATTGCCCTACAGACACAGGAATTGACAGAGAAATGGTTTCTCGTAGATGTTGTGAATAACTTTTCATCGATTGATTCTATTTTTTGAGGACAATTATTTCGCTTTTTGCAAGTAATGATTCTTCTATTCTTTGTTGAAGAATAATATGAAGAGAACTTGTATCAATAAGTTCAGTCTGAGATTCAAGGGCACCGAGTTTGCTCATTTTAATAGCCACTGATGTCATGGTTATCATTGCACCATGCAATGCTGTTAGATATTCATTGTTGAAACCATTGTTGATTTTTTGTCCAACTTCAATACCATCAATAAATCCGTTCCCGTATTCAAGTAATGCAAGTTTTTCGAGTTCTATAACACTTAATTGTGATAATGCACTGGTTATTCCGGCAAATGATAGGTATTTACCCTCCATTTCAGTGGAGATTGCATATTTTAGAATAGGAACAGTTTCAGTGTAATGTAATTGTTTTTCAAGCCAAACTATTCTGTTTTGAAGTGCTGTTCGCTGAGTATCGTTTTCAACTGAAAAATATTCGAGGCACCACTCCACCATACTTCCTTCAACAGCATCAGTGAGATAGTTGTTCATTGAAAGCGCAACAATAAATGGGAAAATACCTGAGATATATTCAATAGAAAATAGCTTAGGTTCTTGCAGAACCTTCTCTACATCCTCGTTTAATGAATTACGAAGATTAGGTGAAAGAACTAAAATCTCTGGTAGAAATCTTGCAAACCAAAGTAATTCAGATGCATAATGGTAATCTGGTAATACAGTCTGAAATTTCTTTTGTGTATTACCTTTTTGTACTTGGCGACGCAGGTATAAATTTTCGCCTATAAGGCGTAAATAAGTTTGTTCAGTTTCACTAAATTCTGTAGGTGTACCGATAGGATGTAATCTCATAAAGTGTAATAAATTAAAGAAATAATAACGGAAATAAGGTTTAAAATACTAAATTAATCTTTAATTAATGGTAGAGTAATGAAGAA
Source organism: uncultured Ignavibacteria bacterium (assembly GCA_937996765.1). Classification (GTDB taxonomy): domain Bacteria; phylum Bacteroidota; class Ignavibacteria; order Ignavibacteriales; family Ignavibacteriaceae; genus CALKUG01. The sequence goes on along the minus strand of CALKUG010000374.1, from coordinate 1,914 downwards.
CGATGTTCCCTTTCCTTCCTCACTATCAACTCGTATCCTCCCATTATTCATTTCAATAAAATCCTTTGCTAAAGTTAAACCAAGGCCAGTTCCCTTTTCACCTTTAGTTCCAACACCAATATTTGTTTTTTCAAATTTAAATAAATCTCTAAGCTGTTCCTGAGATATACCCGTTCCATAATCACGGATTTCGATAGTGATATCATTGTTATCCTGGAAACAAAAAACATCTATAACACTTTTCTCACGACTAAATTTAATTGCATTTGAAATGATGTTTCGGATAACCAATTGAATCATATCACGATCAGCAAATACTTTACAACTTACGGCGCGATTATCAACTTTCAGCAAAATATCCTTCGCTTGCGACTGTGCAGTAGTGAACCTTATGCTATCTGCTACCAGACGTTGCAAATCAATAGTTGTTTGATTCAACTTTAGTCCTTTTGTTTGCGATATCGACCATTGTAGTAAGTTTTCTAACAATGCATTAGTAGATGATGAAACAGAATAAACCTGCATTAAAAGATCGTAACGCTCCTGAGAACTAATAGTTTCGTTTTCTTCTAAAAGTATTTGTGAAACATTTAATAAAACATGAAATGGATTACGTAAATCGTGGGCAACAATTCCAAAAAACTTATCTTTTACATTGTTTAATTCGTCAAGTCGTTGTTTTGCTTTACGCTCCGAGGCGAGAGCTTTAATTGCTAAAGCTATTGTTAATACTAAGAGAAGAACGATGGCAATTAAATACCAGCGAATGTTAGTCTCGATGTTTATATCTGTTAGGAGTTGTTCGTTTTCTTGATGAATCTGAATATTATCAAATATTAATGCCATTGATTCTATACTCTCACGTTTTATCTTTTGTGTAAGTGAATCATTAATTGCGTTAAGTTTTTGCGAGTAGGAATACGCACTTGCCAAATCGCCGCTTAAAAAGTAATGGTTGTGTACGGCATTGTAAAAAATTGACAATATATTCCAGTCACTAAATCCCTCAATTTTTTTAATTGCCTTTTTTAAGAATACTTCAGCATTTGCATATTCTTCTATTTGATCATAAGCCCCTATAATACTTGCAGTATATACCAGATAATCCTTTTTACTACCCGTTGAATCAGTCTCTCTAACAGCTAAAGAATAATATGATATAGAATTTTTAAACTCATTCCGTCTTAAATAAACCTTCCCTATTGCAGCATACAAATGGCCTTTGCTTATCGCCCTAAAACTTATTGAGTCGTAGTTTGTTAGTAGTTCTTGGTAAATTTCGAGAGATTTGTCGAACTCCTTTAAGCCCAAATACGAATTTGCTAAACCAAAAGTTGAAACAGTTTCCCCTTCCTTATCGCCAATTTGTTTTCTTAATTGAATTGATTCTATAAAAAATGGGATTGATTCCTCATATCTATCAACATCAATATAGATATAGCCAAGATTCACCCCGCAAAACGCCATACCTTCTAAATGATTAACCGATTTAAAGAGATTATACGAGGTGGTAGTATGTTCTAAAGCTTTATCGTAAAAACCTTTAAGCCGATAAATATGGCCAAGATTGTTCTCTGCAAAAGCCAGTTGAATAGTATCTGAAGTGCTTTTTGATATGTTAATTGCCTGAATATTATAAGCGAGGGCTTTTTCAAAATTTCCTTTTGATCTATATACAACTGAAATCAAATTTGAGCTTCTTGCTTGCAGGTGTGTATCCTCAATATTTTTTGCAATTTCAAAAGCTCTTAGCCCTGAGGCAAGTGCAAGTTCGGGGTTTAAACTCCTATTCGCAAAACAATAATCTAAGAGAAATAATGATTGATCTTTTGGGTTGGTGATATTTTTAGAGGACAAAAGAGAGTCAACATTCGCGGGGAATGTCTTTATTGAAAATAAAATTATACAGTATAA
>CALKUG010000373.1 GCA_937996765.1 uncultured Ignavibacteria bacterium | reverse complement strand
CTCCCCGAGCAAAAGGCGATTGCAACGGTACTTTCAGATATGGACGAGCTCATTGAAAGTTTAACCAAGCTGATTGAAAAAAAGAAGAATATCAAAAAAGCCGCAATGCAAGATCTCCTCACAGGTAAAAAACGCCTCCTGGGGTTTAGTGCTGAATGGGGGAAGAAAAAAATTATTGAATTATTTGAAATTACAGCAGGTGGCGATTTAAGAAAACCAGAATTTTCCCTTTTTCAAACTGATCAACATCCTTATCCAATTTTCTCAAACGCTATCAGTAACAACGGTTTATATGGATATTGTTCAACTTTTGATTTTAATGAAAATTGTCTAACAATAACAGCAAGAGGTAGTATAGGTTTTGCTTTAAATCGGAACAATGCGTTTTGCGCCATCGGAAGATTATTAGTATTAAAACCGTTACATGAATACTCTTGTAAATTTTTCGCGGAATACATTAATCAAAATGTATCTTTCCCGAATGAAAGCACAGGTGTGCCTCAACTAACTATTCCTCAAGTCTCCGAAAGAATAGTAACTGTTCCCACCTTCATAGAACAAAATGCCATAGCCCAAGTCCTCTCTGATATGGACGTGGAAATTGAAAAACTTGAGATGCAAAAACAAAAAACAATTGCGGTTAAACAAGCTGCAATGCAAGATTTATTAACGGGTAAAAAACGTTTGGTATAATATCACCAATGCAAAACAAAGTAGTTGAAACGGAGTAATACATGGGCAGCAACATACGGTCGGAACGTGTAACACAAGAGAGGGTAATTTCCCTTTTTACCGACCCCAATAACATCGGGTATCTTGGTTACAGCTATCTCGGTGATTTGCACCAAAGGCAAAACAACTCTCACATAGTGGAGAACTTGCTTGAGGAAAATCTCAAAAAACGTAACTATACTAATGCTCAAATTTCAGCTGCTCTTTTAGATCTCAAAAAAAATGCAGATTGTGCGGGCACCACTCTCTTTAATGCAAATTTAAGAACCTACCAATTGCTGCGCTACGGCATACAAGTACAAGTAACTATTTCTCAGCCCCATGAAACCGTTCATCTTATTGATTGGGAGAATATTGAGAAAAACGATTTTGGCATTGCAGAAGAAGTAACCATAAAACACGGACACCAACGGCGCCCCGATTTAGTGCTTTACATTAACGGCATCGCCATAGGTGTTATAGAGCTTAAACGCAGTTCCGTAGAATTAAACGACGGCATCAGGCAACTTATTTCGAATCAAGAAGAGATATTCAACCAAGACTTTTTTACCACCGTACAATTGGTTCTCGCAGGTAACGATTCGCAAGGACTCTATTACGGAACAACGGGTACACCCGAGAAATTTTTTGTGCAATGGAAGTTTAATCCCGAGCTTGAACCCAATCCCCCCATCACCACAGGTGAACTGTTGGATAAACCCCTTGTTCAACTCTGCTCGAAACAACGACTGCTTGAACTGATCCGTAATTTTATTGTTTTTGATGCCGGTCAAAAAAAGGTACCTCGGCAACATCAATACATGGGGGTTATTGCAGCGCAAGAAAGAATTAGACGCAGAGAGGGCGGTGTAATTTGGCACACCCAAGGAAGCGGAAAAAGTATTCTCATGGTGCTTATTGCCAAATGGCTTTTGGAATTTGACCCCAACGCACGCATTCTCATCATTACCGATAGAGATGAACTGGATAAACAAATAGAAGGCGTAATGCGAAATGCACGCGTTATTGCCGAGGGTTCGCCTTCTCCGCGCATAACCTCGCGCCAACAATTTGTTGAGAAACTGACCGCTACTTCCCCGAGAGTTTTATGTGCTCTCATCCATAAATTTGACCCCGATTTTACAGCACCTGCCCCAAAAGTACACGGGAGCTTTTATGTTTTTGTGGATGAGTGTCACCGTACACAAGGCGGAGATATGAACAAACAAATGAAGCGTTGGCTCCCCAATGCCATGTTTATAGGGTTCACGGGAACTCCCCTGCTCTTAAGAGATAAACAAACAACACGCGAGGTATTTGGCACCTATATCCACACGTATAAATTCCCCGAAGCCGTTGCCGATAAGGTAGTACTGGATTTAAAGTACGAAGCACGTACCGTGCCTCAACAGTTAACCTCACAGAAAAAAATTGATGAGTGGTTTGCATCCAAAACAAAAAACTTGAACAATTTTCAAAAAGCTGTTTTGAAAAAATCTTGGGCTAATATGCAAAAGCTGATGAGCTCAGGTG
>CALKUG010000372.1 GCA_937996765.1 uncultured Ignavibacteria bacterium | reverse complement strand
TCGCCTTTGAATTTATCCGAGCGTTTATCTTCGGGCATATTCATTTGCTCGTTGTATTCTTCGAGTGCATCTGCAATACTTAAGGTAACTGTGCTTCTGCCCAAAACCTGAAACATCAACGAAAGGCGACCATAATTAAACAACGGTTGGTAGGTACTGTTAATTTCCTCAATCAAACCGCCATACTGTTGTTTAAGATTGGGATCCGATTCAATAAACTTTTGCAATTCAAGTTCTTCGCCTTGCATTTTAGCAAGGTGATTTAAACGTTTTAATCCTTGAATCTTACCTCTGTAATTTTTTTCAACGTTTGCCAAACCTTTTATAGTACTGGCAACTTTAAGATAAAACTCCTGATCTTCTTTTCCCATTTCATTAAAACGGTTAATGATATATCCCGCTGTTTCAGAAATATAAGGGAGCATGTATTGTAAATGATACTCTACAAATTTAGCGGGCTGATGACGGAACGTTCTGCCCGGATATCCCAAAATAAATGAAAAATCACCTTCGTTAACACCGTTTGCGTTTACTTTTAGGTATTTAACTGGTTTAAAAGGAACGTTTTCTTTGTTGTAGGTAACCGATTCACCCGAAGGAGAAACGTAAGCGCGAAGGAATGAAAAATCACCTGTATGTCTTGGCCATACCCAGTTATCACGTTCACCACCAAACTCGCCAATCGAACGAGGTGGAGCAAACACTAAGCGAACATCGCGAATTACACGATACTTGAACATAACGTAACTTTGTCCTACAAACATCTCCGAAATCTCCGCATCAATACCGGGATGTTCTTTTTCGTAAGCTTCCGTCATTTCACGCGATACTTTGCGTATTACTTCGGTTCTGCGTGTTACTTCAACGCCTTCAAGGGCTTTGATAATTTTAGCCGAAACATCTTCGTACGATTCTGTTATGCGAAGAGTTAAATCTTTAGCCGGAATCTCTAAATCTCTTGAACTTGCGTAGAAACCCTTTTCGAGAATATTGTTTTCAACAGTACTGTTACTTGCAATGATATCGAAAGAACAGTGGTGGTTGGTGAGAATCAAGCCATCGGGCGAAACAAAAGAACCCGTGCAACCGCCAACCTGAACTATTGCTTGAACCAAACTTACACCATCGGGATTGTACAGTTCCTTCATATCAATTTTTAATCCCGCTGCCTTTAAATCAAGCTTTGAGATTTCGCTCAAAGGATACTGTCCTTCGTCAGGCGCATTTGCACCAGAAAACAGAACTGCAATCATTACCAGAGCCGGTAGCACTGTAAGTTTTTTCAGAAGCTTTTTCATGGGGTTCCTTTACCGTTTCGATTCAAGTTATTTGCTGAATTTTCTTTGAATTTAGTTATGCAATATAGTGAACAAGAAATGTTTTATCGAAAGAGTTTTTGGGGATGTAAAATGATAAATGAAGGAGGTGGAAAATTGGAGGAATGGAAATAAATGAGAACAGTTATTTCATTACTGTCATTTTCATGGTTTTGGAATAGTCGCCCGATTGTAATTTGTAGAAATACAATCCGCTTGGCAATCCGCTTGCATCAAAATTATGGGTATAGAATCCTGCCGAAAGGCGTTCGTTAACCAGTGTAGCTACTTCCCTGCCCAGCACATTAAACACTTTTAGAGAAACCCACATATCTGAGGGGACTCCAAACTCAATAACGGTTGAGGGATTAAAAGGATTAGGATAGTTTTGTTTGAGCAAAAACTCTTTTGGCACTTCGATACTTGCGTAGGGCGAACCTTTTTTACTCTCACTACTCACCTTGGATTCAGAATTGGCAACCTGTGGGGCAATAACTACCCTGCGTTGATTGGTTTCGTTTCCAATACGCATCGGCTGTGCTACTAAGAGCACAAAAGGTAGTAACAGTATAAATAATAGTTTTGCCATGATTCTTAAATTTCTCGGAAACAAATATAATTCTTTTTACCCTATCATACTCCAAAAAGTGATAAACGGTTCCATTGGGGGTAAGAAATTGCAAATAAGAATAAAAAAGATGGGGATTATTGCGCCAAAGCTGTAAATATTTGCATTTCGAGCTGTTCACCGCATTCGGGGCGACTATTATACGACCACCGTTTCTCCACTGTGTTAAAACTGAAGTCACTCCAGTAATCATTTTCCAAAGTGTGAAAAAATATGCGAACCCACGGTTTTTCGGGATTTTCCCCAACCCCGATATAAAACTCGTATTCGTTGTACTTGCGATAAATCAATTTGCATGCTCCGTGTTCGGTAAACGAGCGCATAATTACTGAGGTGCGTGAATGTTTTGGATAGTGTTTTTTTGCAAGATAAAACAGATGAATACATGAATTAGAAAGGTTGCTTACTTGTTGCTCGGGTAAAAACGACTGGGTAAACTGCTCGCAAGTACAAGTAAATCGGTAAAGATTAACCATTTCGCCCTTTACGCGCATTGTTTTATCCCATTGCTCTGTAATCGTTTCGGGATAAATATCGGTGTATTTACTTTTAATTTTTGCGTTCTTGACCTCAACGGCTTTTCTAAGGTCGGTGAATACCCCTGTATCTTTTGTTTTCTTCATTTTCCCCACACTATTTTAACGACCAATGGTTGTTATTGTTTTGGTCTGAACAAAAATCTCAACCTCTTCATTGCGGTAAGTACCACGCATTGAAAGATTACCGGTACCACCCACCTGGTAACTTTCAAATGTCATTGACTTATCGAAGTAGGAAATTCCGATATTTTTTTGGATACCGCGTAAATTCTGAACGGGTACCTTAGTTTTCCCAAAGGCAAGTCCTGCTTGTGGTGCATTTACTTCCAAAACCGATTCGATGGAAAGAATAAATCCATCCGAACGTTTATCGCGGTCGAAGGTAAAGGTAAAAAGTCCTTTCCCCTCACCTCTTGAGAATTCAGTATTTGCCAATGATGAGAGTTCGGTAACCGATTTCCAATTTTCATTTTTGTTGATGCCTTTTTCGGGCAAAACAAAACCAAGTAACCCTGGTTGT
>CALKUG010000371.1 GCA_937996765.1 uncultured Ignavibacteria bacterium | reverse complement strand
TGAGAGTCACAAAATAGTGTTTGAATTTTAATTTAAATCCTTGTAATTTAAGAACGCAAACAAACAAAAGGATTTTCTATGGCTATCATAACTTGGAATAACTCTCTCAGTGTTACAGTTGGTGAGATTGATGATGATCACAAGAAGCTTGTGGATATTGTTAATCGCTTGCATGATGCTATGAAGGCCGGTGAAGCGAATGAGCACTTAAACGGAATATTTAAAGACTTGCTCGAATACACCGTTTACCATTTTCAACATGAAGAAAAGCTTATGGCAGAGCATAGTTACCCTGATTCCGATGCTCATAAAAAAGAGCACAAGGATTTAGTTAACACTGCACTTGAATTGCAAGCTAAATTGAAAAATCAAACTGCGGTAATTAGTTTAGAGACTCTAAACTTTTTGCGTGGTTGGTTGGTAAATCACATTCAAAAAACTGACAAGCAATTTGGCCAGTATCTTTCAAGCAAAGGTTTGCATTAATTTAAATTAGTTTGTAATAGGGACTGCAATTGGTAATAGATTTTACTAATTGGCAGTCCCATTACGTTATAATAGCAGCCGTTAATTTTTGACACAAATCGAGCACCAAAGGAATCCTGTATTCCATACCCCCCTGCTTTATCAAAAGGACTTCCCGTTTTAATATACTCATTAATCTCTTCAGCCGAAAGTTCTCTAAACGTTACTTCTGTTTTTTCGTAGTCAGAAACCACAACCCCAGTATCTGCGTTTTCTAAACAATATGCGGTAATAACCTTGTGCGTTTTACCTGAAAGAAATGTAAGCATTGCCCTTGCATGTTCTGCATCAACGGGCTTGCCTAAAATTTCATCACCGGATACAACTAAAGTATCTGCGGCGATTATAACACCGTTATTCACTTCATCTTTAACTGCATCAGCTTTAAGGCGGGAAAGTCGTAATCCTGCCTGCAATGGCAATTCATTACATAGTAATGTTTCATCTACATCACGCACAAGAACTTCGAAATCAAAACCCAATAAACGTAATAACTCACTACGGCGAGGAGACTTTGATGCCAAGTAAATTTTAGTCATAAAGGGAAGAATGTTTGGGGGCTATTAACGGAACATAGCTTTGATGCTACCCCAGGTTCTACGTATTCCCGAAATTTGATTACTTACGGTAACCTCTTTGGAATAAATATACCCTTGGGTTTTGTCAATAGCTTTTATGCGGTAGGTTTGAAGAACGTTATCTCCTTTAAGGAGGCTTTCATCATAGTAAAAATATTTATTGAAACCACCCTTAGCTGCAACTTTACCTAATGTCATAAAGTCGCCTTGTACTGTTTTACGTTCAACGCAATACTCAACAGTACCGTCTTCTCCTTGAGATTTCCACTCAACACGAACACGGCCTTCTTCACTGCGTGCGGTTACGTACTCAAACACTGTTGAGGCGAAAACTGTCGCAATAAGACCAAGAAGAACTAAGGATAACATTTTTGTTTTCATACGTGCTAAAATTAAGCCATTAATTTGTTAGAGTCAAGTGGTTACGAAAAAATAATATTACATATGTCATTTTGGTCACATCACATTTTTAAGGCAAAAGAGAATTCACTCCCTTTGTTCAGTTCGCTTTTCACTTCAATTTTTGAACCGTGAGCATCTATAATATGCTTAACAATGGCCAACCCAAGCCCGGTGCCTCCAATTTCCTTTGAACGAGCTTTGTCAACTCGGTAAAAACGCTCAAAAATCCGCATTTGGTCATCGGGGTCAATCCCAATTCCACTATCTGCTACAACAATTTTAACATCTCGCGCCATAACAATTGCATAAATTTTAATATTCCCCTGCTCTGTATATTTGATTGCATTACTTATCAAATTGCTCATAACTTGCTTTAACCGTTTTTTGTCACCATAAACAAGCAATCCCGGCTTTTCAGGGAGATATAAAAGTTTAATTCTTTTTTTCTCGAGGAACTCCGAAAACTCTGCAATAATCGGGTTTATAAATTCATCGAGATTAAAATACCTAAAACTCATTCTCATTTCACCGGTTTCGATCATAGAAAGATCAATTAAATCGTTGAGTAAAGAGCTTAAATTTTCCGTGTGTTGAATGGCTTTATTTAAGAAGTGAGCATTTACTTTGGGGTCGTTTACTGCTCCGGCTTCGAGGGTTTCGAGATAGCCGGTAATTGCAAAAATGGGAGTTTTCAGTTCGTGTGATACGTTTGCGAGGAATTCGGTACGCATGCGTTCGAGCTTGGTGAGATAATTAATATCTGCTTGTATTTTTACAAGAGTTTCTTTTAGTTCTACCTCGACCAATCCTAATGTAGGATTAAGTTGAATGTCTTCCGCTTTCATTGAGCTATTCAAGCGAATGCTACGAATAATATTGGCAATTTCGGTAATATCAACATCTCGTACTTTCCCTATATAATAGAATAGGAAAAACAAGAGAGCTAACTGTATAATGAACATCGAAAAAAGTGTAACGGGGTCATCAGTAAATACAAAAATACTGGAAAGTAAAACTCCCACAATTACAAGGAACTCAGCCCAAAACAAAAACGACGAGCGTAGTCTAAGGGCAATTACCTCATAAAGCTTTGAAGCGATAACCTACACCTTTTACTGTTTCAATTAAATCCGCATAATCACAAAGTTTTTCGCGAATTTTCCGAATATGAACATCCACTGTTCTATCAACAACAAAAACGTCGCTGCCCCAAACATCCTTGAGAAGTGATTCGCGTGAAAATACTATACCCGGACTTCCTGCAAGGTAGTACAGTAATTCAAATTCTTTTCTCGGGAATACACATTCAACTTTATCGAGGAATACAACATAGCGTTCCTTATCAATAACAAGAGGACCAATTTCAATTTTAGGGAACTGGTCGATAGCGGTTGCTTCTTTTCCGCGTAATCCGGCGTTTACACGTGCTATAAGTTTTTTGGGTGAGATAGGCTTATGAATATAATCGTTTGCCCCTAATTCAAGCCCCTTAACTTCGTCTTGTTCGGAAACTTTAGCGGTAAGGAAAATGATTGGAGTGGATTCGAATCCCCGTGTTTCCCTAATTTTTTCACATGCCTCAAAACCATTCATTTTTGGCATCATAACATCGAGAATAATTAAATCGGGGTTTTGGTCAAGTTTTTGAAGTGCTTCTTCACCATCAAAGGCAACTACAACATCAAAATCTTCATTTTTTAGATTATAAGAAAGAAATTCTACAATATCTCTTTCATCATCTACTAAAAGTATTTTTTTCTTCATAGCGTTCAACCTTAACCTCTGCTCCTTCGGATGCCGATTTATACATACTTTGAATTAATTGTAGCCGGGGTAGTGACTCGCTAATAGTTGATGCAACTTTGTGAAGTGATCGCAAAGCACCAACAAAGTGCCGCAATTCGTTCTCGAAAGATTTTCTGTATTCGCTATCTTTTTGATGAATTTTAGTGGGGATAAACTGAATGTTTTCACCACCCTCCATTTTTTTATTGATGCGCACGGGATTAATAAACGCCGAACCCTTTGAGCCATATACTTCAAGTTGAAATGCATCGTGCTCGGAGGCTAGGTTCCAGCTCACATCAAGAGATATCAAACACTCTTTTTCACATCTTATAAAACTAAATGACGAGTCTTCAATTTCGGATTTACCAATATAGTAATTTTTTGTGGAAACTGTCTTAACATTAGGGTAATCTAGGATCCATAGAGCCAGGTCGAGCATTACAATTCCTAAATCAAAAATCACACCCCCTCCTGATTGGTGTTTCTTTAGGAACCACTTACCGCCGGAGCTTGCTTTATTTAACCACGATGCCTTCACATAAAAAACTTCTCCTATCTCACCACAGGTAATCAGACTTTTTAACATCATCATATCCGGGCGAAACCGCATATTCATACCCGCCATAGCAATAATGTTTTTTTCAGTGGCTTTTGCAACAATCTCGGCGGATTCTTCCATGGTTGGGGCAACCGGCTTTTCAATAAAAATGTGTTTTCCGGCAGCTATACAATCTAATGCGATATTTTTGTGAGTATGCGTAGGGGTAGCAATTATAACACCCTCAATACTCTCATCTTTTAGCATATCAAGATAATTGGAATACGCCTTCTTTACGCCAAATTTTTCAGCAACCGACTTAAGGGTTGCTTTATTAGGGTCTGCAACCGCTTCTAAAGTAACATCATTCATTTTAGATAAAATGGGCAGATGCATCAATTGTGCAATTCCGCCAAGCCCAATTATTCCTAAATTTATATCTGATTTCATACTACACCAAAAATTTTAAGCTAATTCCTCTGATTTATAAAAATTTGAAACGCGTTGTACTATGCCTTGGGGATCCATTTCGATAAGTCTGTGCAACTCTGATTGAGTTCCATGGTCAATAAAATAGTCAGGTAAGGCAATTCGTAACAGTTCGTTTTTATATCTGTTATCAATCATAAATTCGGCAATAGCACTGCCAAAGCCTCCAACAATCGAATTTTCTTCGAGAGTTACTACTTTACTAAACTTCTTAAATACATAATGTAACATTTCTATATCAAGGGGCTTTGCAAAACGCATATTAATTAACTCGGCATTGATACCTTGCTCTTTAAGCTGAACGATAGCTTTGTTTGAATAATCAACCATCGAGCCGAGAGCAAGTAAAGCAACGTGCTCGCCTTCTTTAACAACTTCTGCTTTGCCTATTTCGATAAGCTCAAATCCCGGTTTAACTTCAACACCCAAAGCCGAACCTCGAGGGTAACGTATAGCAATAGGACCCTTTTTGTATTCAACGGCGGTGTAAAGCATATTTCTCAACTCGGCTTCATCTTTGGGAGCCATTATTACCATTCCGGGAATCATTCGTAAATAAGAAATATCAAAAGAACCGTGGTGGGTTGGTCCATCAGCACCAACTAATCCTGCACGATCAAGCACAAAAACCACGTGAAGTTTTTGAAGTGCACAATCGTGGATTATTTGGTCAAACCCGCGCTGTAAAAATGTTGAATAAATTGCAACAACGGGAATAACACCTTGTGTCGCCAATCCTGCGGAAAAAGTAACACCGTGCTCTTCAGCAATACCAACATCAATAAAATTGGCGGGGAATTTATCTTCTATAATATTTAACCCGGTGCCATCAGGCATTGCAGCTGTTATGGCAACAACCTTTTTGTTCTCGGCAATAATTTCGGCAAGTGCTTCACCAAATATTTTGGTATATGCGGGTTTGGAGGCACCTGTTGAGTGGGCTTTACCTGTTACTTTATCGAATGGGGTGGAAGCATGCAAACGTTGTACGTGGTTCTCAGCAGGTTGATATCCCTTGCCTTTTTGCGTTAAGACATGCACCAAAATAGGACCGGAAAGATCCTTAACCGATTCAAATATTTTAGTTAATTGATGTACATTATGACCGTTTATGGGTCCAAAATACCTAAAACCTAATGCTTCGAAGAGCATACCCGGTGTAACAACGGATTTAATTCCGTTTTCGAGACGGGAAGCAATTTTTCTTAAACGATCACCAAAATGATCCCACTTACCTGTTATATCCCAAACATACCCTTTGAATTTGTTATACTCAGGGGTTGCAATAACTTCCGAAAAATAATTTGATAGCTGCCAAACGTTGCCTGCAATACTCATCTGGTTATCGTTAAGAACCACAATCATATTGGTTTTAAGCCAGCCCGCACTATTCATAGCTTCATAAGCCATACCACCGGTCATAGCGCCATCACCAATAACTGCAACCACTTTTCTGTGCTCACCAACATACTCTTGTGCCTTAGCCATTCCCACTGCGGCAGAAACTGATGTTGTAGCATGACCTGCACCAAAGGTATCGTATTCACTCTCAGAGCGTTTTAAGAAGCCCGAAAGCCCGTTTAATTGCCTAATAGTATGAAGACGTTCTTTTCTACCGGTAAGCACTTTGTGCGGATACGCTTGATGGCCTGTATCCCAAACAATTTGGTCGTAAGGAGTTTTGAAAACTTTATGCAATGCAACCGTTAGCTCAACTGTTCCCAAACCGCCGCCAAAATGTCCGCCAACTTCCGATATTGTATCAATCAGAAAATTGCGCATATCGGAGCATAATTCTTTTAATTCCGCAACATTCATCGAGCGAATATCCGCCGGAATAGTTACTTTAGCTAATGTTGGGTATTTACTATTATCGAAACTCATACATCTTCTCCATCAGAATCATTTTTACTTGCTGATTCTTCGCGTAATTTATCACTTAATTCACTAACCTTCAATTCTGCTTCGCCCAAGACCTTCATACACTTGCGTGAGAGTTCAACACCCTCTTCATAAAGAGTTATAGCTTTTTCCAAGTCAACTTCTTGTTGCTCAAGCAACTCAACAATTTCTTCGAGTCGTTTTATATCGTTCTTGAAGTTGCTTTCTGCTTTACTTTTACTCATTGATAATAACCTTCTTTTTGCCGTCGAAAAATACTAACTCCGCCTCAGCACCTGTTTTAAGGTCTTCGAGTCGAGAAATGAGTCTTTCTCGTTGATATAATAAGGAAAATCCTCGCTTAAGAGTTCCTTTAACATTGTGTTTTTCTAAACTGAGAGCAATTTTTTCCAACTGATGTTTATCTTTAGTAACCTTTTTTTCTATTGCTGCCTGCATCTGCTCGGTAAGTACGTCAATTTGTTGGATATTTTGTTGCAATAACATTTCAACAGAAAAAAATCCGCGCGACCTCAATAAATAATTGAGTTGCTGCTTAGAATCGGCAAGCAAAGTATCAACACTCTCTTCCATAGAGTTTTGGAGTTCTTCCAGATGCTCTCTCCCTGCATCCAACTTATCTTCTATTGCTTGTCTGATTCTGCTTGCATACTCCTCAACTAACACACCAAATGCGCCACTTTGCGGAGTAATCAATTCCATTGCTGCAGTTGGCGTCGCGGCTCTAACATCCGCAACAAAATCAGCTATTGTAAAATCAACCTCGTGTCCAACGGCACTAATAATGGGTATGTGCGAATTTGCTATAGCGAGCGCAGTAACTTCTTCGTTGAAGGCCCAAAGGTCTTCAACCGAACCTCCACCGCGTCCACAGATTATCACATCCACTTTGCCGTAGTTGTTTAATTCCTCAATTGCCTTTTTAATGGATACCGCTGCGCCTGTTCCTTGCACAGAACAAGGGGCTAAAATAATTTCGAGTAAAGGGTTTCTGCGCGCTGCAACCGAAATCATATCCTGCAGTGCTGCCGCTTCTTTGGAGGTAACAATGCCCACTCGCATAGGACTAACAGGTAGCGGCTTTTTCCTATCTTGCTCAAACAAACCCTGAGTTAATAATTTTTGTTTTAATTTTTCGAAGGCAACCATAAGTGCGCCTTCACCCGCGGGTTGCATCGAGGTAATAATGAGTTGATATTTGCCGGATGGCGGATACACTGAAACCGAGCCGATAACCAACACTTGCATACCGGCCGTTGGTTGTATTTTTACTCGGGCAGTATTGCCTTTCCACATCGCACAATCGAGAACTGCACCGTCATCTTTGAGTGTAAAATACCAATGTCCTGAAGCAGAGTTTTTAGTAAACTTTGAAATCTCTCCTCTTACGGTAATATTTCTATACTCTTGCTCAAGCAAACCCTTGATACCAAAGGTTATTTGTGAAATAGAATATACGGTTTCCTGAAATAAATTTGGAGATGAAGGGTTCAAGGTTTCATCTCAAAAGTTCGGTACGGCGATACATCTTTATTCATTCCCAAAATATACTGAATTCTACTAAAATTTTAGAACCTGACGCTAAAACCAAGCGTTGGTAATATCGGGAACATCGTGTTGGTATCTTTTCCGATGGTTAAATCGTTGTTGATATAATAATTATACCCAACCACATTACTGCGGTTATAAACGTTCACTACATCTAAGTAAAAATTCCACTTCATGTTCCAAAAATTTGCATTTGCCGATACACGAACATCTAATCTGTGGTAATCCGGTTTGCGTGCATTAAAGCGATTGTTAACACCAAAATCTATATCGAACATTACTTCTTGGTTATTGGGGTCGGCAATACTTCTGCGTGTTGCAATAGCCGCGGCATCGGGTTTTAAATCACCATCGGTATCAACCATTTGAATACGAGGACGTATGCCTATAGGCTCAGTAGTTGGGAATCCCGTTCCATACTGCCAACGAGCACCAACGTTCCAAACATCATCTATAGTGTAATCAAGCACAATATTCAAAGTATGTCTCTGGTCAAATCTGAAAGGCAGTATTCTCCCGTCTTCGTATCTATTTGCAAAGGCCAAAGCGTATGAAACCCAACCGTTTAAGGATGAGTTTTCTAATCTATTTTGCTTGGCAAGTAATACCTCGAAACCGTATGCTTCACCATAAGATTGGTTAAACGGAATTTGTGTAACTGAATCGGAAGGAATTGTTACAGGCCTTGTCCATGATGAAGCGAGCTTAGGGTCTCTGCCGGGAATCATTTCACTAAAGTATCTGGTACCACTCATTACTTGCGGCTCAATAAGGTCAACAATGTCTTTATAGTATCCTTCAAGTCTTATATTCCACTCAGGGGTTAACCATCTCTCTAAACCTATAACATAGTGGGTCGCTTTTTCGGCTTCCAATCCACTGGTGTATTGGGGTTCAAAATTCATGATAAGATTTTGATCTCTCAACTTTTCATATCCGGGCGATTGATAGTAAATACCATATACTGCGCGGAGGGTTGTTAGGTCATCCAAAATATACGAGGCAGAAATACGAGGAGCAAAATACGGTTTGCGTAATATCTCATAATAGTCGTAACGGAGCGAAGGAGTTACGTAAAACCTATTGCCAATTGCAAAAGTATTTTGAACGTAAGCACGGTAGCGGTCGTATGTGCGTGTGCTGTTAATATCACTTAAAGTACTACGTGCATTAGGATTTGAATTAATAATTGACTGTAATAGCGGATCTAACTCAAAATCGAAACGAATAAGAGTTTCTAATCTATCGAATCCAAATCCTGCCTCGAGAACGTTTTTACTTTCCTCACCCCAGAGATAAGTAAATCTATCATCAAAGCCCAATTTTGTAAACTCAAAATCGGAATCGAAGCGAACACCCAACAGATAAGACGAAAGAGTATCTATATCGAAATTACCATCCTGAAATAAATCTCTGTTCAGCGAAGGATCTAACACCTGCGAATCGAAACCGGTCACGCCGTTATTTCGGTACCATGAAAAAGTCATTTTGTTTAGTGTGTGCTTATTGATTGCCCAATGCCAAGAGCCACTTACAACATCGTTTTTAGTGATGTTGTTCACCGAAACCGAGTCAGGTGTGGTACGCTCTTTGCCAGAAATTACATCAACACCATCGGCGGAAAGTATGCCTGTAAACAAAAATTTGTGTCCCGAAAAAGGACCAAAAACAAGTTTGGTTTGTACGTCGTAAAAATTGGGGAAACTCACATTATCTTCAACCAATCCCGCACTTTTAGCAAAAGGACCAATTATTAAATCATAATAGGTTCTACGAGAATTAAACAACCAACTTCCTCTGATACCAAAAGGATTTTTCCCTTCGAGAACAATGTTAGCCGAAATTATTGATGCATTTAAACTGCCTCGTAAATTTTCGGAGGTGGTGCCTTCTCTGCTGGTTACATCCAAAACTGCCGAAAGGCGGTCGCCGTATTTCGCAGGGAATCCGCCGGTAATCAGGGATATTTCCTCAACCGCATCAGGGTTGAACATGCTCACTGCTCCGTAAAGGCGATAGGGATTAAAAATCTCTACTCCATCAATGATAATAAGGTTTTGGTCGGGACCGCTACCACGGATAACTAATTGCGATGAAAAATCGTTGGGTGCGAGAACGCCTGGGAGGGATTGCAAAGTGCGGAGCACATCTTCGGCAGCGCCGGGGAGAATTTTTGCAGAGCGAGGACTTAAATCAATAACACTGGTTTTAGTATCAGAGGCCTCTCGCATATTTTTACCGAGTATCTGGACTTCGTCAAATTCAATATCTTCGGCATCAAGTTGAGCATTTAAGGTAACGGTTTCCTTATCGGCTAAGGTGATATCTTTGAAAACGGTTTTGAATCCTAAGGCGCTAAATCGGATTTTGTAGCTACCCTTGCTAATATCCTCGATACTGTAGTTACCGCGAGTATCCGTGCTTGCCCCTTTTGTGGTTCCCATAACTACAACGGTGGCACCCGGAATGGCACCATCGGGACCGTTCACTTTACCACGTACGTTAAAACTTTGGGCAAACGAAATGCCGGCAAAAACAATTAAAAAACTAAAAATCAAAAATCTCATTTACTATCCGTTTATCTGTACTTAAATGAAACAGTAAATACTGATTTTTGATTCATTCAAATTTGTGGGGAAAATCCGCCCCCATAACTGTTATCGTTTAAAGGTGAAACGTGAAGAAATTGGTTTGTAATCCGAGCGAAACCTCATTAAACTCACTCCCCTTAACACCGGGTGAAAAAGAGAATCTACCCTTAGTAACCACAGTAAACGCCGAGGTAAGTTTGAACAAACCTACCGAAAGCTCCACACTAATACCATTTTCGCCGATAAAATTGGTATATCCCAAAACGCCGGGTGAAATAAACTCAATTATGGGCATTTCAATAACATGTTTGTAACCAATTCTCAGGTAGTTAGCTCTCGGTTTTTTGAAAAGGTATTGATACTCAACACCAAAATAACCAATGGGACGCAGAGTAGAGTTGGAAGTAATTGTAAACAAACTAAGCTCTTTACCTATTCCGTAATACCATGTATCTTTAAAGTTAGCAGCGGTAAAGGTGGGGACCAGGTATAAAACCCCGCCTAACAAACAATTAGAAAATTCACCCGAACCACCCTCAAAAACAAATTCTTCAGGAATATCTAAATAAAACTCTTCACTATGCGATGTGCTCCCCGAAGCGGAAATCACTTTAACAAATGCCTTAATCTCTTTGGAAGCGAATTTGAGCTGCGAAATATCTTGAATAACCTTGTACTCCTCTTTGAATTCCTCACCCAAATCAAACGAATACTCGTTATTCAGCACCAGAGTAGCGCGCACGGGCTCGGATGCAAAAAAAGTTACCGAAATTTCGTTGGGCTTTTCCTGGGGAATAAAAGACTCTATAACAATAACCTCAATGCTATCAGTGGCAGCATCATCTTGAGCAAAAATTGAAGGAGTAAAAATCCCCGTCAAAACAATAATAAAACCAAAAAAAAGATATTTCATACCAATTCCAAAATAGGAGTTAACAGCAATAGTTACAGTCTCAAATATACGGATTTTTT
>CALKUG010000370.1 GCA_937996765.1 uncultured Ignavibacteria bacterium | reverse complement strand
GTATTTCAATATCTTCTTTGCGCTCCCTTAATGCCGGTAATTTTATTTCGATCACACGTATTCTATAATACAAATCTTCACGAAACTGCTTTGATTTTACCAATAGCGCTAAATCTTGATTAGTGGCAGCAATAAATCGCACGTTTAATTGCCGTGATTGATTACTACCTAACCTTTCCACAGTTTTATTCTGGAGCACACGCAAAATTTTTGCTTGGAGGTTAGGACTCATATCACCAATTTCATCAAAGAAAAACGTTCCGTTATTCGCCATTTCAAGTTTTCCGGGTTTTGCCTTTGTAGCACCGGAAAAAGCTCCTTGTTCATATCCAAATAATTCTGATTCCAATAAATCTGAGGGTATTGCAGCACAATTTATTGCTACAAATGGTCCTGAATTCCGCGGACTGTTATTGTGAATACTTTGAGCAATCAATTCCTTTCCTGTACCGTTTTCACCACATATAAAAACCGGTATATCGGCTGATGCTACTTTTTTAACAGATTCCAATACATCGTATAACTTTTTACTGTTCCCAATAATTGCTTCACAATTCATATGCTCGCGTAATTGATCAAAACGTTCGTTCAATGTGCTGATTGCCTCTTCGCGCAATGCCAGTAAAGCGTTTAATGAATCCAAAGCACTCACTACTTGCTTTGTAAAAGTAGTTAAGAACGTTACGTCACTCTCATCAAAATACTGGTTGCTATCGCGTTTGTCTAAATAGATAGCTCCTAATACCTTTTGTCCTGAAATCATAGGAATACATAAAGCAGCCGAAACCCGAAGATTGATAATGCTTGCCTTTGAGGCTACATCTTCCATATTTCCGGAATAATTGATTGGACCTAATTCATCAATTGCTTTTCGAAAAACAGAAGTACTCATTTCAAAAGCTTTTTGTTCTTGCTCATCGCTCATATTTCGCGAAACAACGGATTCTACAATGCCTAACTCGTTTAAAAAAACAATATAACCTGTTGAACTCCTTAGCTCTTTAATAAGTATATCAATTGCCGTTTCAAGAATCGTTTTAACTTCCGCTTCCGATTGGAACGAGAGTCCTGTTGTAAACAGTAATTCCAATCGCTTACTCTGCTTAACAAGTCTATCAATATTCCTCTCGGCACTTTCAAAAAGTTCACCCATTCTCTGTATTGAGCCTGAAATTTTTTGCGATTTTAACAACATTGTTCTAAATAATGCATTTACATCTTTTTCAATACTCTTATCTTTGTAACGCTCTGCAATGTTCTGTAACTCACTCGATAAAAATGCAATCAGCTCTTTTATTTGCTCTTCTATTTCTTTGTTATTGTTCATCATAATTCTTAATTCTTTCTAAACTACTCACTAACTCTTCGCTTGACTGATAACGATTTTGTGGATTTTTTTGCAGACAGTTGAGTATAACATCTGATAGTGCCTTTGGAACTAATTCGTTAATTTTTCCGGGTTCAACAGGATCAAGGTTAAAAAGCGAATGGAGTAATGCCATTTCGTTATTTCCTTTAAAAGGCATAGTACCGGTAACCATTTCGTAAAGCACTACGCCCAATCCAAATATGTCAGTCCGTTCATCCAAACTACTATTGGTTATTTGCTCCGGGGCACTGTATCCCAAAGTACCTATTACTGCTCCGGTAGATGTTTGGGAACCAAGTAGTGATGAACGTGAGAGCCCAAAATCCATAAGTACATAACCGGATTCCGATGTCATAATATTATGAGATTTTATATCGCGGTGCAAAATACCTTTTGAATGAATCTCACTTAAAGCGGCCGCAATCTGCATACCGGCCTTTATCACCTCTTGAATTGAAAACTTTCCACTTTCTTTAATAATCTCAGCAATGTTTTTGCCTTCTACAAACTGCATCGCAAAAAAAGAATACTCGCGCGATTCGCTCGCTTCGAACACTTTAACAATGTGTGGATTATTAAGAGAAGTTAATATTCTTCCTTCGTTAGTAAACCGCTTTCTATTTTCAGGGTCTTCGAACAATTCTTTTTTTAGTACTTTGAGAGCCACAACATTTCCGTTAGATGTATCTATGGCTTTATGCACTACCCCCATTGCACCTTCGCCTACAATTTTAATAATTTCGTATTTACCAATAAGGTTTCTGCGACGCTTTTTAACATCGTTAACCACTATACTTCCTTGTAGGAAAAATGTTCCCAAGAGTAGAATCGGAGGGAGTGTGTGCTGCAAAAATGATTGTATGTCGTACAAAAAAAATGTAAGTACAGCATAGATCAGAAAATAGATACTTAATACCGTGGTATTAAATAGTTTTTTTTGGGCGTTCCATTTTCTTTTAAGATAAAGATAAAAAATAATGAGTATAAAAATCAAAAATAAAATCTTAAGTGCTTCGGCAACCGGAGAAAACAAATAAAGGAATCTTATAAAAACCACGTATAAAGATTTTACAGGGTGCCACTCCCCATCTGAATTAATTATAAACCTTTTACCTGAATACTCACCCGCAAAGAACTCATTAGCCGTTTTTCCCTTTTCGAGATACAACGAACTACCCAACTGGGGATGGGAAGGAAGAATTAAATTATTCATCTGGTTTGAACTTTGTGAGTTATTCCCCAAACCGATTTCGTATAAAATATTTTTTGATACTGCTGTTTCCTGCTTTCCTCCTATTTTTTGAACAATACTTGTTCCAATAAAATCATCGTAAAATCCATAGCGTAACGTTAACTTATTAACAGGGTTGGGATTGAGATTATTCCGATATAAAAACGATTTAGCCCGCACACCTTGTAGACCATCCGAGGTTCCAACTAAAATATCGAAATCACCATCGTTATCGTAATCGAGATAAGAGTATGTACCTTCGGCAAACATTCCGCTTTGTATGCTCACATCAACAAAAATCGAATCGTTATTGAGTAATAAATGTGACCCTACAAAAATATCTTTCTTTGAGTCGTTATTTATATCAACAATACATAAAACTCCGTTTGAAGGGTTGGTAGATTCTATACTCATTTTACTCGGGAAAAGTGCTGTATCTTTTCTAAAAACACCCTTTTCACTATTGAGCAATAGTAGCAGTGTTTTTCGTACCCTATTATACCCTATTATATCTGTAAACCCATCTCCGTTAATATCAGAAGCTACTACGCTTTCAATAGGGGTGCTTTCCTCAAAGTAAAAAGCTTCTTGCTCGGATTTTTCAAATTCTAAATAACCTTTGTTTTCTTTAGTATAAAACAAGTCGAAATGCGATTTGTTTTTTTGAATTCGATAAGGAATCAGAATATCGGTTCTGCCATCGTTGTTAAAATCGCTAAATACAGCACCACTTGATTCACGTCCCTGCTCTTTTGGTATGGATGCATGTTTGGAGTTCTGAAAGGCACTATTACTAAACTCACCTATTGGATTGCCAAATAAAATGTTATCCATACTGTTATAATTGCTTATATACAGATCAATACCGTGGTCGGAGAGTAAATTAATAAACCGAGCGCTTATAGGTGTTGTGGGGTCAATTTCTGATAGTCTAATCCCTGAAAAATCAGTAATATCTTCAAAATTACCGCTACCATCACCGCGTAACAACATAAAGTTTTTATCGTCACTTAGCTCAAATAAATCTAAATTTCCGTCGTTATCAACATCACCAAAAACCGCGGATTGAGTCCAGGTTATAGATGTCTTATTGCTCAGAGGTTTTAATTTTTGTACAAACCGTTTGCCGCCTTCGTTTAAATAAAATCGAGAAGGAGAATTTCGATTCAGGAAATAGATATCAGGATAAAAATCATTATTTACATCGCCTACAACTGCGGCTTTGAAATCAGTTGGCAGACCCACAGTAGAGGTAACATCAGTAAATGAAAAACCGAGATTTTGGTAATTGGTATAGATACCAAGATCACCAATAACCCAAAAATAACGTTCTGAATTGTGGAGAACGGTACTAATTCCAACAAAATCATCTTCATAGTTTTTGATATCGTTGTTTGGAGTCCAATTTCCATTTTTGTAATGGAGTAGTAGCGAGCGGGCTCCAACAACATAAAACTCATCTGCCCCAACAACTTCAATATCTTTTAATGAAAGACGAACACCTGAGTTTAGTTGCGACCACACACCATTGGTATATTTCAAAACAGTGCCTTTTTCACCAATCGCAAACCCGTTGTTTTTATCAACAAATTCAACACAGTTAAGATGCTCGGTAGTACCCGAATTAACTATCTTCCATTTACCACCTACCAATTGCAGCATTAAACCTCCACGCCCAACAATCCAGCCTACACCATTATTGTAATAGACAGAATGTAAATCGTTTTGGAAATTATTTGAACCGGGTAATGAATCAAATGGTGAGGCGAATTCACTCCAACTTTTTTTATCATAAAATAATATGCTTCCCTTTTGCCCAACCATAAAAGCGGTTCCATCGGTGTTTATTGCAATATCACGATACATAATAAAATCATTTTTATCCCACATTTTAATCGGCAATTCAACATCCTTTGAAATACCATTTTTTATTTCTGTGAGAACAGGGCGGTAATTGCCTTTATGCACTAAGTGTTTCAGTAACCAGAGCGTAGATGAGTTATATCGGATAATTTGAGGGAAATCGGAATAATCGAATTGTTGGGTTGGAATCCACTTGCCATCGTTAAACTCATACGCAGCTCCTTTTTCGCTCACTCCTTTACCTCGTGAAACCGCAAAACCTTTGTTAGGAGATTCGATGGAAATCCCTGCTCCGAGCGAAACAACGGCTTGCCTATACCACACCGTTGTTGATTTACTAATATTCCGCATCTCTGATTTTTCGAGTGTAGAATCTGAGCACGAAAGCAGCATCAACGAAAGTGGAAGAAGGCAGAGTATGAAGAGTGAATTATTTTTGTAACGCACTTTAATAAATTGGCATTGCTGTAAAAATATCCTGATACTTATATTTAAAATTACTATTTATTCCATTATGAAAGAAAGAAATGCCGAGGAAGCTCAAACGCTTTAAAATGTTTAATTACCTTTTGGCACTTCTACCTATTTCTATTACATTTTTAGTAATCCTACTTCAGTTATATTATTTATTCCGCCTTGTACCTCAAGAAGTTCATTCCCCTCCGGTAGGATGCAATAAAATTATTGTGATTTTAGGTTCATCCACTGCTGCTGGTCACGGAGTTGCTTACCGGGATTCGAGTTGGGTAAACCGATTAAAACGGTTTATTAGAGAAAAAACTGATGACGGTTATTCGGTGGTTAATCTCGCTCAAGGTGGATATACTACTTACAAAATTTTACCTACAAATTCACCGATACCTCGTAAAAGACCCTATCCTGATAACAAGCGAAACATTACGGCTGCATTAAAACTAAAACCGGCATATATTATCATAAATATGCCTTCCAACGATGCCGCATCACGATTCACGGTGGATGAACAAATTGACAACTGGCTTATCATACGTAATACTATTCGTAAGGCAGGTGTACCACTTTGGGTTACAACTACTCAGCCTCGTAAAATGTCTCGCGTTCAAAAAGCAAACCTTAAGGAAGTAAAAGAAGCTATTCTTCTATTGTTTAAAGAACGTACTATAGATATCTACACTCCATTGGCGGCTGAAAACGGCGCAATGAAAGAAAGTTATGATGCAGGCGATGGAATCCATCTCAATGAATTAGGCCATTTTGTTATTTTTGATATGATGTTAAATTTAGAGTTTATTAAATCACTAAAGTCGGAAAAGACACATGAAAAACTTAAACAACTATAATGTACTTAATAAGGTACTTGGTGTTTTTGTATTTGTTATCTTTCAGTTTAGCGGATATTCACAAGATATTTCAGAGACTACTTGGTACGGAATTTTAGATGTTGGTTCTGCCAAAATTGAGTTACAAATTCATCGAATTGATTCGCTTGAGAGTAGAATAGTTTTGTTAGATAGTCCTATGCAAGGAGTAAAAGGACTACCCGGAGAAGTAGCACTGGAGAGTGATTCTATTAGGTACGTATTCCCTGCAATAAAAGGTGAGCTCATAGGAGTTATCTCAGGCAAAAAAGATTCTTTGTTAGGTAAATGGAAACAGGCAAACTTGGAATATGATATTCTCTTTACTTTAAATCCTCCTTTATCAACAAAAATAACAATTAACCCTTCTGAGAAAACTTATCAAGAAAAGGAAATAACTTTCCCGAGTAACGACCCCTCAGTGCAATTAGCCGGCACTCTTACTATACCCAACGGCTCAGGTCCATTCCCCGCAGTAGTTTTAGTTTCTGGCTCAGGTCCTCAAGATAGAAACTCAGAAGTGTTTGGTAAAAAACCTTTTGAATTTTTTGCTCATCATCTTTCGAACAATGGAATTATTGTGTTGAGATACGATGATAGAGGAGTTGGGAAATCAACCGGTGATTTTACATCTGCTTCATACCCTGAATACTTTAACGATATAACCGGCGCCGTAAATGTTCTTAAAAAACTTCCTGAAGCGGATGCATCGGCATTAGGTATAGTTGGGCATAGCGAAGGAGCCATTCTTGCCCCTGAAGCAGGTTTGAGAAATCCTGAAATAGATTTTCTTATAATGTTAGCAGGTTCAGGCGCAGCGGGACGTGAAATAATAACGGAACAAATGGTTCTAATATCAGGTAGTTCGGGAGTACCCAAAGAGAGAATTAAAATTATGTCAGAGAGAAATAATGCACTATTTGACATTGTTCAATCGGATAAAGATTCGCTGACAAAATACTCTTACATCAAGAGCAAGGTTGAAATGTGGGCAGCAAAAGACTCCACAATCACTAATCCCGAACAAACAACTATGCAACTGAGCTTACAGCTATTAACACGTTGGTTCTATGACTTCCTTAACTATAGCTCTGTGCCCTATTTAGCAAAAACTAAAATCCCCGTACTTGCATTACAAGGTGAATTGGATTTACAAGTACCGCCAAAAAAAGCAAAAGAAACAATTGAATCAGCTTTGAAATTAGCAGGTAACGAATTTGGTACGGTGTTAATATTGCCGGAGTTGAATCACTTATTCCAAAAATGTAAAACCGGGTCACCGATGGAGTACGGAACTATAGACGAAGCAGTGAATCCCATGGTGCTTGATTTGGTTAAGAATTGGATACTCTCAACAACAAACAGACAATAGCCATTTAGATTATCAGATTATATTTGGGGGGGATACGGTTCAATGTGTATAAGCACATCAATTATAGCGGGTTCTTTGGCTGCAAAAAGTTTGTCCTTAACCCTGTGTGATATAGCATGACCTTCTCTTACGCTCAAATCCCCTGCTACCCATAAGTGCATATCTACAAAGTACCCCAATCCACTTTTACGCATTATACACTTTTCAACATCTTCAACACCTTCAACATCCAAAACCATAGAGCGCACTTGCTCTTCCAATTCAGTAGGAGCCGCAATGTCTAAAACATCAACAATAGATTCCTTAAAAAGTTTTGAACCGGTGATAAAAATTACAACGGTTGCTAACAGTGCCGCATAATCGTCAGCACTTTCAAACCCTTCGCCAAAAATCAAGGAAATACTGATTCCCACAAATGCTGCAATTGAAGTAAGAGCATCACTACGCTGGTGCCATCCATCGGCTTTTAATGCTGTGCTCGAAAGCTCTCCGCCTTTTTTAGAGAGTTTCCGGAACATAACTTCTTTAGTGATAACTATTAATACTAATATGGGAAGTGTAAAAAGAGAAGGGGCGTGAT
This sequence comes from uncultured Ignavibacteria bacterium, assembly GCA_937996765.1. Classification (GTDB taxonomy): domain Bacteria; phylum Bacteroidota; class Ignavibacteria; order Ignavibacteriales; family Ignavibacteriaceae; genus CALKUG01. The sequence continues at coordinate 11,982 of CALKUG010000370.1, read as the reverse complement.
GAGGGGTAAGTATCTCTCGAGTACTTTGGATTGCTATCGCAACTCCAACAGCCATTAGTGTAAGCGAAACTGCAACACCGGCTAAAGGCTCTGCTTTACCAAATCCATAAGGGTGATTTTTAGTTGGTGGCAGCGTTGCAAATTTAAGCCCACCGAGAACTACACCGGAACTGAGCACATCCATCAATGATTCAGCTCCATCTGCAATCATTGCATAACTATTACCAAGTACTCCGGTAAGAATTTTTATAATAGCAAGAATTATCGATACAATTATGCTAAATAAAACAAGTTTTGAACTCGATTGTGCCCTTTTAATTGCAGAATCATTAAATGCCATATAATCAAAATACCTTTATTAAACTACTTATTTATGGTATTTAATGGCAAGGAAACAACAAAATGAGTACCTGAAAGTTTATCGGAATTAAAAGTTAAAGTACCGTTTAAGTATTTCTCAGTTAATAACTTAGCACTATAAGTTCCCATACCTCGTGTTTGGTTTTTTGTGGAAAATGATTTTTGAAATATTTGATATGCAACTTGGGGCTCTATGTAACCTGGGTTACTAATTATTATTTGAGCATACTCACCTTCACGTTCAGAACGAATTATTACTTCGCCACCATTTCTTGTATCCTCTAATGCATTTTTAATCAAAATTGATAGCACGCGACGAACTATACCGGAATCCGTACGAATTGCTATCTGATCTTCTGATTTTTTATAGTGAAGAGTACAAATACCTGTCAATGAATGATGTTCATATACTTTTAACGAATCTTGTATTATTTTACTAATCGTAGTCTCTTCAACGTCAATAAATAATTCGGATTGTTCCGCAAGTGCAATCTGCCTTTGAACCAAAATCTCATCAATAAGCTTACCCGAAATGGTATTGATAATATCAACAATATGATTTGCCTCCCGAGGGGATACTTCTGTAATCATTTCGGAGAAACTGAATATTCCACCTGCGAGATTTAATATATCGTGGAAAAAAACTTTCTCTAATGAACGCCGTCCGACTTCATCAGAGGTATCACTAAAAATCAAAAGAACAAATTTTTCTCCCTCCATTTCAAATTGGCTAGAATAAGTTTTAAGATTCAAAGTGCGCATTCCGTCGCCCACTCTAATTCTTGTATCACGTTCATCCGTTTCGCCTTGCAGTCCTGCTAAGATTGCATTAACTGCGCCGCAACTTCTACATTCTTTTTGCGTTCCACAACCGCCTTCACTCACTGAACTGTTGATACAACCTAAAACTTCACCGGGTCTTTTCCCAAAAATGAGTCCCTCATCGTGAAGGTCCAATAACTTTAAAAAAGCATCGTTTATAAAAACAATTTGTCTTAATGAGTTCAAAACGATAGCAAAATTTTTAATTTTGTTCAAAAGAGTAAAGTTCACCGAAGATCTTTTAACTCTTTCAATTTGGGCTTGCAATTCTTCGGGTGTTGCTCGTTCCGCAGGTGCAAAAAATGTAGGTTGTTTACTCATAGATTTTCCTGAAATTCAGCGATTAAAACATTGGGAATATTAGCATAAAAGGTGGTACCTTTTTCATCAACCGATTCAAAGTGCATCTCTCCGTGAAGGTATTTTTCAGTGAGTAATTTCATGCTGTAGGTACCTAAACCTCTATCGGCACCTTTGGTTGAAAAAGAACGTTTAAAAACCTGATCACGAATCTTTTTTGGCATCACTGATTTATTTTTTACGTAAAACATTACACTCTCAGAGCTAAAGCTATAACCCACAATAACAGAGCCGCCAATTTCAGTGGCCTCGAGTGCATTTTTTAGCATATTTCCGAGAACACGGCGCAATAAAACGGGGTCGGTAACTATGCTTCGTTCATCCTCCTGATGCTCAATGATAATACTTTTGCCCTTTGTTACGCTATGGTTTCTATAGATGTCGTAAACTTCATGAATTATCTTAAAAACATCAACTGTTTGTGTTTTCACTACCAATTCATTGTTTTCTGCTGCTGAAAGATCCCTCTGTGCAATAATTTCCTCAATTAAACTCCCCGAAACCTTTGAGATAATACCAGTTAAATATTCGAGGTCTTCTTCCTCTGAATGTGTTAATAGGTCAGCAAAACCTTTCAATCCGCCGGCAGTGTTAAGAATGTCGTGAAAAAATATTCTCTCTAATGCTCTTCTTCTTTTCTCATTACTAACATCTGTTACAACAAACGAATAAAACTCTCCTTCATCAATTGCCAGAGGAGCGGAAATAACCTTAAATTCAATTGTTTCAATCCCCTCGCCCCTATTCATTGTAAATTCTTCTGAAGCTTCTTTACCTACTTGTGACATTGCAACAGCTTTTAACGCACCACACGAAAGGCATTGCTCCGAATGTCCACAGCCATTAACTGACAGTCCGGAATTGATACACGAGAGAGCCTCACCAAATCTTCTGCCAAATACTTCATTACGATCAGTAATTTGTAAAAATCGAAGCATTGCATCGTTTACAAAAACTATTTGGCGTTCTTTATTTACAATAAGAACTAAATCGGGAACGGAGTTGAATAGCTGGAAATTTTGTGGTGAATTTTCTATTATACGAATTTGATTTAAAATCTCTTCATTACTTTTTCGAACCGGTGAAGGTACTGAGCTTAGTTCAAAATCGCTATTCATAGAGTCTTACTTCCTTTTTCAAATGAAGAACCAATAATAATCAGAATTAAATGTTAAATCCAAGTTTTTTTTTTGAGATTGACACACTTGAAAATATAATTCTTGTTCAGTTTCAAGTTTTTATTTAACTTTTAGTTTCAATTCAGTTTTATAGAGAAAGATCATTGCAAGTTAAACACGTTATTTTTTCCATAACTGTGTTTTTTTTGGGCTTCACCACATTAGCCCAGAACGTACGCTACAACACTTTAGATTTTGAGACGATTTCTGCTAAGGAAGGGCTATCTCAAGTCAGTGTTAATGATATAACCAGAGATTCATATGGATTTATTTGGGCGGCAACACAAGATGGCTTGAATCGGTATGATGGTTATAACTTTCGGGTGTATAAACGGAATCCACGCGATAACTCCTCCCTTTCTTTCAATTATGTGCAATGTATATTCGAAGATATTGAAAAAAACCTCTGGGTTGGCACTCTTATGGGTCTCAACAAATACAATCCAAAAACAGAAACATTTAAGCAATACGTTTATGACTTTAAAAACAATAATTCACCCGCTTCAAATGACGTTTCTGCAATAACTCAAACAGAATCCAAGGATTTGTGGATAGCCACAAATGGAGGTTGGTTAAATAGATTAAGCCCCAGTATCGAAAAATTTACTCGATTTAAAATTGCCTCATTAATCGGAAAACCTTCTGTTTTATCGGTTTCTATAAATTCACTTACTCCTTTACCCGGAAATATTTTGCTTATCGGCACTTCCAATGGGCTCTATCTTTTTGATGTTACTTCACTGAGCATCCAGGAAATACCCATAATTGAAGGCAATAATCAAGTATTTGTCTCTTCAGTTGATAAAAGTAATTCAGACAAAAACTTGTACTTTATTGGGACTCAATCTGTCGGTCTTTACCAATTTGACATTATTTCAAAAAAAATCACCTCTCTCTCTACAAATTATATTGCCGATTTACCTGTTAGCTCAGTGCAAATTACCGGTGTTGTTGAATTACCTTCGGGCGAACTTTGTATCGGGACTCAGCAACACGGATTAGTTATTGAATCAAAGGAGACAATTTCACGTAACTTTTTTGACGAATCCAACCCTTACAGCATTGGAGCTAATAACATAAGTAATCTGCTTTACGACGACTCGGGAATTCTTTGGATTGGTACAGAGGGAGGCGGCATAGCAAAGTTTGATATTTTAAGAAAACCATTTTATTCAATCAGACGCAATGCCCTAAATCCCAATTCCTTAAGTCACAGTTTTGTTTATTCTATTTATAAAAATGAGAATAAGTCTGATGAATTATGGATTGGTACCGGTGATGGCGGATTAAACATTCTCAATCTCAGAACAGGCATCAATAAAATTTATAGGCATAACCCATCGGATGCCGGTTCGATAGGGTCAGATTATATTATTGATATTTTCCGGTCCAGCACGGGAAGAATGTGGATTGCAACCGTTGGTGGTGGTCTCAATTTGTTTAATGAAACTACAGGACGATTCTCTCGCTACTTATACAAACAGGATGATAAATCAGCAACTTCTTCTAATAGGGTTAGGCATATTTATGAGGATTCCGATTTATCGCTTTGGGTTGCTACCGATGATGGGCTATACATACTAAGCCCTGAAGGTGTTGAAATTAAACGAATCTCAACAGATGACGGACTTTCCTCAAATAAACTTAGATATATCTACAAAGATAGATTTGGACTTTACTGGATTGGGTCAATAGATGCCGGTGTTACACTTTATAACCCGCAGAAGAATTCGTTTTTTATTTACAGAAATAAGCACGACGACTCTACTTCGTTGAGTTCTGATGCAGTTACAACTATATTCGAAGATTCATCAAATAACTTATGGATTACCACTGGTGGCGGTGGTATAAATAAATTTAATAGAGAAAAAGGAAATTTTTCATTTATAACCACTGCTAACGGATTACCTAACGATGTTTGTTATGCAATGGTTGAGGATACCCCGGGTACATTCTGGATAAGTACTAATTACGGACTTTCTCGGTACGATAGCAAACAAGAAACTTTCAAAAATTACACAGAAGCTCACGGACTCCAATCCAACGAGTTTAACAGAGGTGGGTTTTTTAAGGGAAGTGATGGAACACTTTATTTTGGCGGTACTAACGGATTAACTTATTTCAAGTCTTCGGAAATACTCCCTAATCTTAATAGCTACAATGTAGTACTTACAGATTTTTTAATAAGCAGTAAATCTATTTTGGATTTACCTCAGGGCAGTTCACCTTTAAAGCAAAGTTTATTGCATACTAATTCAATAAAACTCAACTATGACCAAGGTGTATTTTCTATTTCTTTTGCAGCACTAAGCTTTAGAAATCCTGAATTAAACAAATACGCCTATATACTCGAAGGTTTTGATAGCAGATGGAATGAGGTAGGTTCGCGAACTATCGCCTATTATACAAATGTACCCCCCGGGGAGTATGTTTTCAAAGTTAAAGCAACCAATGGCGATGGTATGTGGAACGAGGAACCCAGAACTTTAACAATCATTATAACACCTCCTTTTTTCCTTTCGAATTTTGCTAAGATACTCTACATCACATTGTTGGTTCTTCTGCTCTACATGGTATATAGAAGGTTCGACAACCGTAACAAAAAAGAGATGGAAAGAACCAGGGAAGAACTTAATGCACAAAAAAAGTATGCCGAAGAACTATTTAAAACTCAGTCCGATTTAATCAATGCGCGGTTAAAAGCCGAAGAGATGAATAAATTAAAGACCAGTTTTCTTGCTAATATGAGTCATGAGTTAAGAACACCGATGAATGGTATTTTGGGTCTGGCTACTATGATACAAGATGAATTGGAGGATACTGATCCTAATAAGGATTATGTGCGTAGAATTTACGACAGTGGACAAAGATTGATGGATACTCTCAATCTTATCCTCGATCTTTCAGTATTAGAATCTTCGAAACTTCGTCCTGCAAAAACCGAAGTTGACTTAGTAGCGATCCTAAATCGGCTCGAAAGTAAGTACTCGGGGAAGACAGAGGACAAAGGTATAATGTTTTCCTTTGAGAGTTCTTATTCCGGATTTATTACTCTTTCAGATGCTCGGTTGTTTATGGGAGTTATTGATAATTTACTGAGTAATGCCCTGAAGTTTACCCGTGAAGGTTTTATTGTTTTATCCTTTTCAACCGAGGAAAGAAATGGGAAAAATTATGCTGTTACTTATGTAGCAGATAGCGGAATCGGAATACCCGATGATAAAAAGGATGTGATTTTTGAAGAGTTCCGACAAGTCAGTGAGGGATTAAGCAGAAGCCATGAAGGCAATGGATTGGGGTTAACTATTGCGAAAAAATTTGTTGAAGTTCTTGGTGGTGAATTAACATTCCGTAGCTCTCTTGGTAAAGGGTCTACATTTTTTGTTTATTTGCCCATTGAATCAGCTCCGATTATGGATACAACTGCAATAGTGGTAGAACATGAGCCAGATTCGGTTACAGAACCAAAACCAAGCGATACTCTACCCCATGTACTTGCCGTTGAAGACGATTCATCTAATACCATTATTGTCAAATTGTTTCTAAAAAAGTATGCAATTGTGGATACTGTACTTACCGCGAAAGATGCTATCGAATATTGCAAAAACAATCGATACGATATCATATTGATGGATATTAACCTGGGCGGCGAACTTTCGGGATTAGATGCGGTAAAAGAGATTAGAAAACAAGCAAATTATTCACGAACACCTATTGTTGCCCTTTCGGCCTATGCTATGGTTGGCGATAGAGAAAAGTTTCTTGAAAATGGTTGCACTCATTATTTAGCTAAGCCCTACAAAAAACAGGAATTACAGCTTCTAATAAAAAATATTATCCACGAACGTGAAGTTGAGGATTTATAGTATGAAAAAAATAGCGATACTACTCTCCGGAAATGGAGTATTTGATGGCTCAGAAATACACGAATCAGTGTTCTCATTGCTTGCTATCGATGAGGAAGGAGCTGAAAGCTTTTGTATAGCTCCCGATATAGAACATCACCATATTACAAATCATATAACCGGTGAGATTACCGGTGAAAAAAGAAATGTGTTAGTAGAAGCAGCGCGTATTGCTCGGGGTGCAATAACTGCTCTCGAAAAAGTTACTGCCGATGATTTTGATGCTCTGGTTATTCCCGGTGGGTTTGGGGCTGCGCTCAATTTAACCACCTGGGGACTCGAAGGTGCCAAAGGTGACATTAACCCTGATGTTAAGAGAATTATCTTGGAATGTGTTGCGAAAGGGAAACCAATTGCTGCACTATGTATGGGCCCCACTGTTGTTGCAAAGGCATTAGAAAATAGCGGTTTTACTCCAATACTTTCACCGGGTACTACCGAAGAACCCTCTCCGTATAATATTGGTGAAATTGTTGGTGAAATGCAATCGCTTGGTAGTATTGTTCAACTTAAAACAGTGCGTGAAATTGCAGTAGATGAATCCCTAAAAATTATATCCGCTCCATGTTATATGATGCATGCTCGGATTTCGGAGATACGAGCAAACGCATACATGGCTATAAAAAAACTTATGGACATGATTGAGAAATAACGCGCTATAAAATAGGTTGTCCAAACGGAGGAATTACAGGAATGTTTGGACAACCTCTCTCCAAAGCTTACTATTTAATTAAACTCATCTTTTTTGTCTGTGTAAATCCGCCGGCAATTATTCTGTAAAAATACACTCCCGAAGTTAATGAATTCGCATTAAATTCAAACTTATGGTTCCCCGGGGCTAACTCACCCATCGAAATCCCTTTTACAAGCTCTCCTACTACCGAATATATTTCCAACGATACTTCATTTCTATCAGCAATTGAAAAAGAAATGGTGGTGCTTGGATTAAACGGATTAGGGTAATTTTGAAACAGCTCGTAACTCAGGGGTGTAGTTGCACCCTCTTGTGTACCGAGTACGTTGCGCGATTTGTCAGTAATTCTGTACACAAATCCTTCTTCAGCCGCTGCAATAAACGTTGAATCATTTAACTTAGAGCCTGCAATAAGGTTATACCCACCAATATCGTATGTAACGGGCATAAAAAATCCTTCTTCGTCAAGACGCATTATCATACCATTTTCACCAAGAGCCCAAATGTTTTTAGAATCTAAAACCACAAAATCATGAATTAATTGTGCTGTCAAAACCGTCGTATCAGCAACAAGTTCAACTGTTTTAAATCCATCGGTAGTTTTAAATATAGTACTTCTCTGCCCTGCTACATATCCTGTAAGTGAATCAACCATAACTAAAGCAGTAGCTTGCATTGGTAAAACAGCTAATCCTTCGTTAGAAAAATTGATGCCATCATCAGTTTTGAAAATACCCGTATTACTTCCGGCAGCGTAACCTTTAGTTTTAGTGAGCATTTTAATGTCATAGATAATACCGGGCAATGAATCAATCTGATTGAATGTCAGTCCACCATTGGTTGTGTAGAGCATGCGACCTTGATTGTTTACCATATACGCTGTATCTCGTCCAAAAAACTGAAGTTTGTAATTGCGTACGTTCGTGCCCGGAATCAGGGTTTTTCTCCAGGTTTTTCCTTTATTAAACGAAGCAAAAAATTCGCCTTCTCTTCCGCTGATGTAAAGAGTGTCACCGAATCGAACACCATCGTACATTAAGTTGCCGGTGGCAAAATTTGCACGTTGCCAGGTTTTTCCTGCATCGTCTGTTGTGGCTATTTCGCCTCTATCAGCTACAACCAGATACCTATCTTTATCTTGAGCATAAATGCCCCAATTGTCACGCATGCTTTGTTCGAGGTGCGTCCATGAGTCACCGCCATCGCTCGAACGCATAAGCGTTCCCGCAAAGCCACCGGTTAACAAAGTGTTCGAATCAACCACAAATCCCGTATAAAGAGTTTCGGTTGTTAAAATCCCTAAATCCACCCAAGAGTTACCTTGGTTTGTGGTTTTAAAGATAATACCGTTAGATCCGTAATAGTACCCTACTTGATCGCTGATAAACGTTACCGTATAAATAGGCACCGCAACTCCCGAACCGATTTGAGTAAAAGATTTAGCAGAATCAATACTCTTATAAAGTCTTCCGGAAGTCCCACACATCATAAAAGTAGAATCATTAATTTTCTCAATATCATAAAGTGTGGATGTTGGTCCTGATACTACAGATTCTGTAAAAGTTAAACCACCATTGGTTGAACGGAGAAATTTGCCACTTGAAGCGGATATAATCCATGTGTTTGAGTTTACGGATTCATAATCATAAAGGGTACCGGTATTCGAGTGTGAAATCGGCTGCCAAGAATTTCCACCATCAACGGTACGCATTAAACTGATGCCGTTACTTAATGAACCCATAATAATTCCCGAATCAGCGGTAAAGAAATGCATTCCGTTAATTCTTCCTTTATAAACTGCTGTATCCCCTACCATTTTCCACACATCACCGCTATTGGTAGTTTTATAAACAATACCATTGTCACCTGCTAAATAACCAATATTATCAGTAGTAAACGAAATGGAAAGCAAGTTATCTGTGCGCCCAAATTGTGTGTAATTCGGCTTCGACCAAGATGAACCGCCATCAGTAGATTTAGAGAAAAAACTTCGAGCATCAATTTCGTAACCAACCATAAAAATGGTATTGATGCCGCGGTCGTAATCGCGAATTGCACCACGAAATTTGGCTTCTTTAATAATCTCGACTGAATACTGCCCAAACATCAGGGAAGTAAAATAAACGAGAAATAGTGTGATTTTAGTTTTCATAAAGTTGTCTGGTTTTAAGTAAAAAAAGAAGATTTAGATTTTAATGATAATAAAATGATTTGATTAAAACACTTAAACCGCCAATTAAAGTCGAGATACTTAAAGTTTGATTTGTTAGGCAGACTAACAGTAGTTTTTACCCATTTGAGTTTGTATATTTAAAATTATTAGAAATTTCAAAAACATCAACTCGGAGACATAATGAAACAATTTCTAACATTATCCTTTGTATTAACTTCACTCCTTTTGGCACAAGGAACACAATGGAAGTGGATTAACCCAAAACCAAATGGAATAGACCTTAACCAACTTTATATGGCTAATGCAAACAATGTTTATATGTTCGGTGTTTTAGGTACAGCGCAGCGCACTACAGATGGCGGAAGCACTACAGAGTTTAAAAGAATTGATGCATCAAATCGGGAAATAGAACGTGTTCATTTTTTTGATGCAAACAATGGTTTTGTTTCCGGACAAGATGGTCTTTTACTTAAAACTTCTGATGGTGGGTCAACTTGGACAAACGTTAATACTATGAATACCGTAGAGGATTTATGGGCAATCAACTTTTTTACACCTAATTTTGGATTTGTTGGTGGTTCAGGCGGTAAGTTATTTCGTACCACAAACGGTGGCACATCTTGGGATTCTCTGAATTCGGGTGTTACGGTAACTATTTACTCTATCAGCGTACTTTCCGCAACTAACGTTGTTTTTGTAACTACAACCAATTCAGGCAACCCAACCTCCGTTATATCGCGGTCAACAGATGGTGGTTCTACTTTTACCCCGGTAGCTCCTGCCTCAGTAAACAAAGCACAATATGCAGTAAGTTTCAGTGATGCAAACAATGGTATTTCAGCTGGTGCAGCCGGACAGGCACACTACACTAATAATGGTGGTGTAACTTGGACTGCGGCTCAGAGTTTAGGTGCCGGCAACATATTTGCTGTTTCACAATATGATTCTTCAACCGTTTATGGGGTTTCTTCGCTTGGAGTGTTTTATAAATCTGCAAATAGAGGTGTTTCTTGGGATTCATTGCCGATAGCAGATGCTACACTTCGTGGTGTTCAACGAGTTGGTTCAACAATGTTTGTTGTTGGCGACTATGGAATTATCTTAAAAAGCACTGATACCGGAGACACATGGACTTCTGTTTCCAGGGCATTCACTTACGAATGGATAAACAAAATTAAGTTCTTAAACGAAAACGACGGATTTGCTGCTACCGGTTCAACTTCTGCTGGTGATTCATTAGGACACCTCTACAGGACCACCGATGGTGGAGCAACTTGGAGCGCGCGTCCGTATAATTTCAAACGTGCTGTGTATTCTTTTGCAGCTCCGAGCCTCACTACCATTTATGCTTCCATTTACGATAACCGTATTTTCAAATCTACCGATGGTGGCACTACGTGGACTCAACAAACTTCGCCGGCTGCTGCGTCATATCGCCCTTATCAAACAGTCTTTGCAACAGTAGATACGGGATACATTGTAGGTAATCTCGCAACCATGTTAAAAACCACCAACGGTGGTACCAATTGGTCAACTGTTACTACAGGATTCACAAGTACAAATTTTATTTATGATGCACATGCTTATTCAGCGAATGAAGTGATTATTGGTGGAACAGGTGGCAAAATTCAACGCACTACCGATGGCGGTGCTACTTGGACTACACCTGCTTCGGGTCTTACTTCTACCTGTTTCACACTCGATTTCAATGGTGATTTCGGTCTTGCAGGTGGTAACGCAAGTACTTCCGGTCAAGTTTCTAAATCTACCGATAGAGGTGCAACTTGGACTACACTTACCATCCCTACATTGAAGGCTATTAAATCTGTTTCTGTTGTTTCTCCATCCATCTATTGGATTGGCGACCAAGATGGCAGGGTTTTGTACTCAACAAATGCGGGAGTAAATTGGACTGAAGTTGAAACACCTAACACCGATGAAGTAGGTGATATTTCAGTAGCCGGTTCTTACGCCTTTTTCGCCGGTGAAGATGGTATTTTATTAAGAGCTAACGCCGACCCCAACGCTGTGGTTCCTGTTGAACTTACTTCATTCTCAGCGTCGGCTATTGATGGAAGCGTAAAACTTGAGTGGACAACTGCTACTGAGTTAAACAATAAAGGTTTTGCAGTTGAGCGTTCATCTGACAAGAACTCATGGTCGCAAATTGGCTTTATAAATGGTAACGGCACCTCAACAGAAAAAGCTACGTATAATTTTGTTGATAATTCGCCGATGCAATCAATAAGTTATTATCGCTTAAGACAAATGGATTTTGACGGCTCTTTTGTTTATTCAAACGTTGTTGAGTTTCAAAACGGCACCCCCATTGAGTACAAACTCAATCAAAATTATCCTAATCCGTTTAATCCAAGCACAGTGGTGAGTTTCTCATTAAAATTAGCAGGTGAAACAACCGTAAAGGTTTATGATATTCTTGGTAACGAAGTAACTACACTTTATAACGGTATGTTACAAGCCGGAAGTCAC
>CALKUG010000369.1 GCA_937996765.1 uncultured Ignavibacteria bacterium | reverse complement strand
TTATTTGGTACATTGGGGTTTCTACCCTCATGATAAACCTGAAAAGTATATGGAACGGAGTCCCATTGCTTATGTAGAGGGAGCAACAACTCCACTACTTTTATTACACGGTGAGGAAGACCCGCGAGTACCTACATCACAAAGTTACGAAATGTATCGTGCATTAAAAGTACATGGTGTCGCACCCGTAAGATTTGTTTTATATCCGGACGAAGGACATGGTAATGCAAAAAACACCAACAAACTCGATTATGCAATAAGGACATTAGAATGGTTTAAGTATTACTTAAAAGATCTTGGACCAAAAGACAAAATGCCCCCACTTTTACTTCAGTGGTAATATAATAATTTAGAACCCGAGCTTGCCCCTCGGGTTTTTTATTGTACTTTAATTCAAAAATAATCTATTTTACGTACTCAAGTTATTAACAACATAAGGTAAAGGGCTATTATGTTAGGTGGTCTATTTGGAAACAAGCGCCAAAGTACAGAAGAATTACAATCAACTGCGATGAATTATTATCGCGAAGGCAATTACAAAAAGGCTGTAATCTATTTCGAAAAAATTGCAGAAATAACTCCCAATGATTTTCAAAACCTCTACTACCTTGCTTTCTGTTATTTTCACTTACAAGATTTTACAAAAGCCTTACAACTCGCAAATAAAAGCTTGTTAATAAATCCCTCCGCTGCACACATTTTTGTTTTTAGATGCTCTCTTCATATTCAGTTATCAAAATTTCAAGAAGCATTAAACGACATTTCCGCAGCGTTACGCCTTGAACCCAATGACACAAATGCTATTGCAATTAAAAAACGATTGGAAGAACAATTGGGGGTTGTGCCTGAAGATACCGATTCCGAAGAAGAAGATTTAGAGGATGAGGATGATGAGGAGGATGAGGAGGAAGAATCTGAACTTGATGAGCGGACTCAAAAATTCTACGATTTAGCACATGAGCATTACGACGACGAAGAATACGAAGAAGCCCTTGAATACTTTCTAAAGGTTGAAAAAAAATATCCTGAATATGAGACTAATCTTTTTTTCATCGGGAAAACCTACCTTGAATTGCAGGAGTACGATGAAGCAATCGCTTATGCAAAAAAATGTTTAAAGATTGATAAAACCGATACCTACAACCGAGAACTTATATCCGAGATTTATATGGGAATGGAAGATTACGATCTTGCGCTCCCTTACTTGGAAAAGCTCTATGCCGAAAACTCTGAGAACGATACAGTATGTTTTAATCTTGGATTGGCATATTACCATGAGGAAAACGATGAACTCGCAATTAAATATTTAAAGGAAGCGGTTGATTTGGAACCCGAGGTTCCTTCGTATCAAAGTGCTCTCGCATTAGCATACTATACAAACGGAGTGTTTGATAAAGCCCTGAAATGTTTTAAGCGAGCACGTAAGTTAGACCCCGAGGGGTTTGATATGCAAGAGTATATTGATAACATCGAAAACGATACCGTTGGTGAGGCCGGAGAGGAAGAAATATCGGAAAACAAAGAGATAGACAGCGGCACTAAATCAAAGCCAAACGAGGAAGTTGAGGAAGATGAAAGAATCAAATCCCTGCTTATACAACTCGATGAGTTTGTTGGAATGGGTGAAGTAAAAGATTCGATGAAAAAACTGATTAAGTTTATTGAAATCGAAAAAGAAAAAATGGCGGCCGGGCTTACTAAAACAACACCACGTTTACATACAGTATTTTATGGACCTCCCGGAACAGGAAAAACCACAATTGCCAGAACCATGGGATCTTTGTTTAAGGAAATGGGCTTGTTAAAAAAAGGCCACCTCGTGGAAGTAAACAGAAGTAACTTGGTAGGAGAAGGATGGGGTAGCTCAGCACCAAAAACAGCGGAGGTAATAAACTCGGCATTAGATGGTGTGCTCTTTATTGATGAGGCCTATACCTTAAAGCAGAGTGAGGATGATGTTTTTGGTAAAGAAGCCATTGATGAATTGTTGAAAAAGATGGAAGATCACAAAGACAGGTTAATAGTTATTGTTGCGGGGTATTACAACGAAATGCAACAGTTTATTGAATCTAATCCCGGCTTAAAATCTCGGTTTACAAAATATTTTAATTTCAGAGATTATACACCAGAAGAGTTGCACAAGATATTCTATTTGAAATGCGGCAAATACAAGCCCAATAACGAAGCTGATGAAAAACTCAAGAGATATTTTGAGTTTAAATATCACTCGCGTCAAAAAGATTTTGGTAATGGCCGGTTCGTTGATAATCTGCTAAACGATATTCTTTCTAATCAATCTGAGAGATTATTCTCATTAGATAGATCACACTTGAGCAAAGAAGAATCAATACACGCATTAACAGAAATAACGCTTAGTGATGTTGAAAATACAGTTGCCGGTGAATTTAATGATTCCTCGGAAGAGTCTCTTGAAGCCGTTTTAAAGCAACTCGATGAGTTTGTAGGTATGGAATCATTAAAAGAGCAAATCTATAACCTTGTTAGCAGTATGCGACTCAAAAAAGCACAGCAAGAAAAAGGTATTCATGTGGAATTTGAGCCATTTAATGCAGTGTTCTACGGACCTCCCGGAACCGGAAAAACAACAGTTGCGCGTGTGATGGGAAGGATATTGAAACTACTCGGAATAAGTGCTCTTGGCCATGTGGTAGAAGTGGATAGATCTAAATTAGTTGGCTCGCATATTGGCGAGACCGATGAGATTGCTCGTAAAGTAATAGAATCCGCTTTTGGTGGTGTTTTATTTATAGACGAAGCATACTCGTTAGTTAAAAAAGATGCCGGTTGGGATTACGGCACAGATGCCTTAAACATACTGCTTAAGCAAATGGAAGATAATAGAGATAAACTGGTTGTAATAATCGCCGGATACAAAAAAGAAATAAATGAGTTTCTTGAAACAAACCCGGGATTAAAATCTCGTTTCACACATTATTTCGATTTTAACGACTACACCCCAAAGGATTTATTAGAAATTTTTATGTCACTTTGCAAGGGCAAGGGGAAAAATCCTTATTTGGTAACTGATGAGGCACAAGAAGAATTACTTGAATTTTTTAATGCACGCTATACTCATCGCGATAAGAACTTTGGCAACGGACGCTTTGTAAGAAACGTTTTTAACAAACTAAAAGAGTTGATGGGGCGGCGCTTAAACGCACTTCCTAATATTTCAGATCTTTCAGCGGAAGAGTTGTTATCTATTACTACAGCGGATGTTAAACATTTAGTATCACAATATGGTGAAACTATTAACTAAAGGATTGAGCATGAATTTTAAATATGCTATAGTTACAACTATATTAATGTTGTTTGCTACACACGGGTTGTGTGCATTTGATAAAGGTAACGATTCACTGCCGGCCGTCTATCAAACTATAGGTTTTAGAGTTAAAGCCTACGAGACGAAAGAACTTAAAAAGTTAACAGGTACTTATGAACGCGGAGATACTGTTACAATCGGGCGTTTTATTAAAGTTGGTAAAAAGAAAATAGCAGTCGCCTATATACGTGATACCACAATGTATATTGATCAAGTTGATTCTCTTGTTCTATTTAATGCCTCAAGCCCCGCAATAGCTATTCCCTCAGAAAAATCAGAAGATGGAATTGGTTATCTCTTTAACACACTTCTACCATACGATGAATGGCACTCTTGGTTAATCGTCGCGATACTATCTCTCTTGCTTTATATGGTTCTGACTAACTTTGAAAAAATCGATAAAAAGATAAATGAGCATACAGGGCAAGTAGATAGAATGCCCGGAAAGCCGTGGTACATTTTAGTTTCAATGGCACTTCCGGCAGTTCTTGTTTTTTGTGTAGTGTTGTTTCCTGATACTGCTCAGGCTTTTCTTAATGAACGATTGAAGGACTTCTCCTTCCCAACTCATTTTGTTGATTATGCGATATACACAATACTTATAGCGAATATTGTAGCCTTGGTTTATGCTGTAATTGATAGTTTTAATAGAGTGGGTTTTCCATTTGCTTTCTTGAGAATAGGATTAATCTATCTCGGTATGTTTATTTCTATAATTGTTGGTTTTTTTGCATCTGTTTTGATAGTGTTTATTATTGCTTTTGCGATAATTGCTATGTTTGGTATGATGGGGCTCTCGGCCGCAGCTAAGGGTGCGGAAGGACAGGGAGGCCGAAGCTGTCCTTATTGCAACGGCACAGGAAGGAATGGCGAATGTAACCACTGCCATGGCACGGGGAGATTACGATAAATATTTTTTAAACCAATTAATTTTGTGTTGGTCAACTTCGCGGCGGAAGTGTTTGAGGAAATGATCACCGTTTTCAAACATTATCAGGCGGTAATAGTGTTTTAAATCTTGCAGTTTTTGAGCCAATACTAAAGATTGGCTGGGGCTTACTACGGTGTCGTTGGTGCCGTGCATTATCAAGTAAGGTATTTTGGGTAGCTCGTTAACAAAATTGACGCATGAGCGTTTTGCTAATTCTTGCTCAAGTGTTGCCGGGTCGGGTAGTACTTCCGTAAAAAACTCTGTGAAACTATTATCCTCCGAAGCTCTTGTGGTTAAATCGCTTATAGCGCCTGTTACAACGGCTACCTTGAAGCGAGGGTCTCTTCTGAGTACAAGAAAAGTCATCATCCCTCCGCGGCTCCAGCCCTCTATTCCCCAAAGTGAGGTATCGGCATAAGGTATCTCGATTGCCGCATCAGCAAGATTGATTATGTCGTTCACATCAACACCTCCAAACTCTTCTTCCCCCTCGCCTTTAACACTTCCCCGATACATAGAGGCAAAAACCACAAACCCTTCGGAAGCAAGTTTGCCAAAAATTCCGCAGGCGGTGAAATCATCAATAAATCCTCGGTCTTTTATTCCTCCCCTATTCCACATAATGCAAGGCAGTTTATCTTTAGATTTGTTGATCGGGTACGAGATGTAACCCTTAACACGCAAACCATCTGAAATATAAATTATTGACTCAGTTATCGTATTCTCTAACGTCTCTTTTCCCCACCCGCTTATGAGCATTTTCTTTTGTTTTTCATTGAGTTCAATTATTGTTCTCTCAATAATTCTTGCTTGCATTCCTAATCCGTTGTATAATTACAAATTGATAATTAAAATTTACTATAAGTATGGCAACCCGTAAAGAAATAAAACATAAAAAAAACAATAAAAATACTATTATTGCATCTGTTGTAATTGTGGTGATAATAGCCGCTTTTATTCTCTCACAGATTAACTTTCAACCGGCAAAAGAGGAAAACAACATAGCACGTTACGGCTTTACTAAAGAAGGAGTTATCACTCTTTTTAAGACATCGGGTGAGAAAATTTTCACTCTCGATGGAGAATTTGCGACCAACGATTATGAACGTATGAGGGGCTTGATGTTTAGAACGGAAATGAAAGAAAACCAAGCTATGTTGTTTTTGTTTCCGGCTGAAGAAATGCAATCATTTTGGATGCGTAACACCTTTATTTCTTTAGATATTATTTTCATTAATGAGAAAAAAGAAATTGTTACCATTCACAAAAACACAACCCCTCAATCCGACCAAGGTCTCCCCTCATCTGCTCCATCGCGCTATGTACTCGAAACAGTTGCCGGCTTTTCGGAAAGACACAATCTACAAATAGGCGATAAGATTGATTGGCTTATTGAAAAGGAAGTAGAATAGCTTTTCGTCTATTATTAAAAGGCAAAAATGTGAGATTGCCAGCCGTTTAATTCTACAAACAAACCATGGAGTACTATCTCGGAAGTGCTTCGGTCGTAATGCTTTTTATGGAGTAGATCATACATCCGAACAAATTCTACCTGATTATTAAAGCCAAATTTAATGCGAGCTTGCGCACTGTTCGAAGAAAAATTAATTATAACAAGCCGGTACTCGCCTTTATATTTCCATAAGTGAGCAAGGATATTTTCTGAAGAATTACTGTTGGCTACACGAGAGGGGAACAATACAGTAAACTCACCATATTTAAATACCTCATTATTTGTGACTTGCAAGAGTGTTTCGTAATAGTGCATAGTTCTTTTAGAGGGTGTTTCTTCGGGCTCGCGTTCTAATTGAACCGGCAATTTAATTTTCTTACCCTCAAACTGCCCATCATAAAATAATGCAAGACCAGGTACTGTTGCAACCACAGTGGCAGCAGCGAGAGATTTTTCACAGCCGTATGCCACAACGGCACGATGTTCATCGTGATTTTCAATAAACCGAACCGATTTGGTTTGGAATACCATATCGCCCAAAAGATGGTCGCGTACACTCGAGGAGGGTGCCTCTTTCATACGATCGTGGAGTTTTTTATCGTAGGTGAAATCAAAGCCAAGTTGCTGAAGAGTCCATTCGTGGTCCCAATATGCCTCCGCTATCATGGTAAAATTCGGGAAGCGTGCTTTAACAACTTTTATAGCCCAATCCCAAAATTCTACAGAAGGTTTTGGATAAACATTTCTATCTATTAACCCACGCCAAGTGTTATTAAAAACATTATTAAGCATCAACATTGCCATATCACAACGAACGCCATCGCAAAGCAGTGCTATGTGTAGAAGCTGTTCTATCATAAAATGTTGAACGGCTGGATTGAAATAATTTAATTGAGCAGTATTTGACCATGCAGGGAAAAAGGGGTCGCGTCCGTGTGCAATAACTTTACCGTTGGTTGCAGGATTTTTGAAAAAGGAGAAAGGGTCATCTTCTAAATCTTTTTCGGTAGCTGTAAGAAAAAATTCGGGGTTTTCTTTAAGTAATGAAGATTCACAAAAAAAGTGATTAGGAATAAAATCTAATATTAATTTGATATTAATTGAGTTTAGGAATTTTTTGACCAGCAGTAACTCTTCAATAGTTCCGTACCGAGGGTCTAAAACATATGAATCTATTGCAAAAGGTGAACCGCCAACATCTTTCATAGTCCAATCTTTAAGTGAACGATTGTAACTCTCGATATTGTATTCCTTGAGTAGATACTTTTGTCCCGATTTAGCAGGCGTATTCCAAATGCCCATCAACCAAACATATTGAAATCCCTTTTCAGCTAAGGTATTCCAGTAGTCGGGGGGTATATCTATTAATGTTGCTTTTTTATGTTTTGTTGAAAAACGTTTGATTAACAAACGAGCATTTACTTCAAAAATTCGTTGATGCATTACTAAACCAAAAAATAGTACTTCTGTCAACTAAGATAGATAAAACAGCAAAGAACTAAAAAAGAAAATCAATTGGTAAAAATTTCGTAATTTTGAATTCTGAAACATCTATGAAAAAGGAAATATCAATGAATTACTTAGTATTATTGCGTCATGGCGAGTCGCAATGGAATTTAGAAAACAGATTTACCGGTTGGGTTGATGTTGATCTTTCACCAAAAGGTGAGGGCGAAGCAAATAATGCCGGAGAAAAAATAAAGAATTTAGGAGTAAGTTTCGACCATCTCTTTACCTCGGTATTAAAGCGCGCTATGCGTACCGCTGAGATAGCTCTTACTGTTTCCGGGCAAGAAAATATTCCCGTATTACGCGATAAAGCTCTCAACGAAAGAATGTACGGTGACTTACAAGGATTAAATAAAGCAGAGACCGCAGAGAAATTTGGTGATGAACAAGTAAAAATCTGGAGACGCAGTTACGACATTCCCCCACCAAACGGTGAGAGTTTAAAAGATACCGCTGCACGTACTATCCCTTATTATGAAGAAAACATCAAACCTATGGTTGATGAAGGGAAAAATATTTTAATTACTGCACACGGCAACTCACTACGTTCATTGGTTATGTTTTTAGATAATTTAACCAAAGAAGAAGTTCTCGAATTAAACATTCCTACCGGAACCCCTCTTGTTTATGAGATGGAAGATGGTAAGGTTATTAAAAAATATTATCTCGACTAAGAGAGTACTATGAAATATTTTCAAGCGAATTCCTTTTTGACCGATGATGAATTACTTCGAATTTCGAAAAAGATTCGTGAGAAAGAATTATTAACCGATGGAGAGATTATACTCTCCATTCGGTTAAATAAACCAATGTTTTATAACAAGGGCGGCGTACAAAAACTTGCTGAAAAACAATGTAATGCTGTCAAAAAATTAGGTGATGGCTCGTATCCTATTGTTGTATTGTACTTCTTGGCCGAGACTCGTGAGTTTAGTATCTTTGCAGATAGAGAAATTAACGGATTAAACACCGAAACAATCTCTTCCTCAATTAATCAGTTCTTTAAAGACGGCGACTTCTGCAACGGTCTGTTATCAGTAATAGACGAGATTGCGCAACCACTTATTGCACAATACCCTTGTTCGGGTTCAACCCAAAACAAAATTAGTAACAAGGTTCTCCTGCAGAAGTAGTTCTTCTCCTCCCCGCAAACACCCACGGGGTTTAAAACCAAAAACGGAAAGAAATTAATGAAACAGATAATAATGCTATTATCTGTTGTTGTATTATATGCAACAGCAGATTCGGCTCTCTATGCTCAATTACAATATGTTACCGATACCGTTGTTGTTTCTGCAAACAGAACTTCAACCCCCTATTCCGAAGTTGGAAGAAGCTTTGAAATTTTGAATAATTCAAAACTCAAGTTGCTTCCCGCTTCAAATGCTACCGATGTGCTTCAGTTTGTGAACGGTGTTGATATGCAGCAACGCGGAACACACGGAGTGCAGTCGGATATTAGTATTCGCGGTAGCGGATTTGAACAAGCCCTTGTTCTTGTTGATGGCATTTCTATGAACGACCCACAAACCGGACACCATACCATGAATCTTCCGATTCCGGTAAACGCAATCGAAAGAATAGAAGTAATAAAAGGTCCCGGTTCAAAAATTTACGGACCCAATGCCTTTAGTGGCGTAATAAATGTTATTACTAAACGTGCTACTAAACCCGGACTCAATCTTTCGCTTAATGGTGGTGAATATGGATACTATGAAGGGGCATTAACCGCTGCTTTGCCGTATGGTGCCTCATCGACACTTATTTCATTACAACGAAGCAAAAGCGATGGATACAGAACCGGAGCGGACTTTGATATGTACACGGGTTCAATTAAAACCGGAATAACAACCCCCATTGCTACTTTTAATGCTACCGCAGGTTACAACAGTAAACAATTTGGTGCCAACGGTTTTTATAGTTTACGATTCCCAACACAATTCGAAAAAACAAACACTTTGTTTGTAACTGCTGGTGCCGATTTCACAGCAGGTCCGGTAGTGCTTTCACCAAAAGTATATTGGAGGAGGCATAATGATGATTTTGTTCTCAGGAGAGAAAATCCTGCTTTTTACCAGAATATACACACAACTCACGTTTATGGTGGGACTTTACAGGGTTCATTCGAAAATGGACTTGGCACCGCGGCTTTTGGAGCAGAAGCAGGCAAAGAAGAGATAATTAGTACTAACCTCAAGAATCACCAACGTACCAAGGCAGGTTTTTCGGTAGAACAGAAAATGCGTCCAATAGAAAAACTAATAGTTGTCGTGGCAACCTCCGTTTATAATTACGACACCTTTGGTTGGAATGTAGCCCCGGGTATTGATGCTGCTTATTTGTTAAGCCCTTCAACCCGTGTATTTGGCTCATTTGGAAGCTCTTTTCGTGCACCTTCTTTTACTGAATTGTATTACACATCTACGGTTGAAGAAGGAAATGTTGATTTAAAGCCCGAAGAAGCTTATAGTTACGAAGCCGGTGCGGAATTTTTATCACCAGCTTTTTCATTACGTGGTTCTGTTTTTTATCGTGATGCACGCAATGTAATTGATTGGGTAAAAACATCAGCTTCCCAACCCAAAGCTACAGCTACGAATATTACAGATGTAAGTACGGTTGGTACTGAATTAGGAATAGTTTATACACCCGGAATTTTTAATGAATCATTACGATTTGAAGTAAACTATACGTGGTTGGATATTGAGAAAAGTGCCGTGGTTTATGAATCACGTTATGTTCTCAATAATCTTAAGCATCAGCTTATTGGTAAACTGTTTCATACCGTACCTTATGTGCCCAATGCAACATTTGGTTGGGTTGGCCGTTTTGAACAAAGAGTAACAACAGGTGAACATTTTATTGCCGATCTGAGAGTAAACTACACTCTTGGTGCTGTAGGTTTCTCACTCCAAGCCAATAACTTGTTTAATAAGAGTTATAACGATTTTAACGGACTCCCCCTCCCTGGTCGCTGGATAACTGCCGGTTTGAGTTTAGGCATTGGCGGCTAATAATTAAGAGCTTAAAGAAAAATGTGTTAAAAATAGACCGCTCATCTTTGGATTCGTAAAAACTAATTCACAGGTTTTTTCTATATTTCTTAACACATTTTTCTTGGAGCATTGTGAAACTCACTTTTATAATTTTTGCATTATTGATTTGGGGGCTCACTATCTCCTTTCCAGAATAATAATCTTAGGAAACAAAAGCATGGCAAATCTGCGAAATTCAATCGTTTTATTGTTCCTCTTAATTCAAGTAGCAACCGCTCAAGTAGCAAAAGAGCAAAATTTTGAAAAAGCACTGCAGGGCTTTATAACAGCATTTAACAATAAAGATGTAGTAACTCTGAACCAGTTTGTTCATAGAGAGGGTTTTTATGTTTTAGATAACCCCGGTGCGATGATTGTTGTTAAAAAAGTATCCACTTTTGATGAACTGCTTTCGTTTCCAGGAGAGTACGATGCCGCACGACTAAAGGTTATAAAAGTTGCTGAAAAACCAAGTCGAAAATCACATTTACCAAAATTCGATTGTAACAAAGATTCAGGTTGGGAGTTTAACGGTGCCTTTTATGCTCGTTCCTCATATAAGAAGATTAGTACCCTTCTTAAAAACTATAAGGATAGCGAAATAGTTGAAGTGAAATCGAGTCAAATTAGTGAAGCGAAAAAAATTGAAAAAAGAATAACAAACGGCTTTGTTGACACAAAAAATAATGTTGTTTTTTATTTTGGTAGAACGTCGGGTCGTTGGATTTTATATGTGATTGATGCAGTAACACCTTGTTCAGCTTAAAACAGCTCAACATATTAAAAATAAATCCCTTTTTAACTCCCGAGGGTAACAGTAACCAAGGTTACATCGTCGTCGAAATTACCTTGCGTGAAAAGAGTAAACTCTTTTTGGAATGAAAGAAATTTGTCGTTCTGCTTTTGAATAGTGTCTAAAGCTTTTTCAAGGCCTGATTCACCAAAAGGTTTTCCCTCGCTGTTTACGGATTCTAAAATTCCGTCGGTCATTAGAATAAGAGTGTCGTTGGGGTTAAGTTTAGTAACGGTGCTTTTATAATCAGCATCTTTGTCAAATCCCAAAAGAATTCCTTCGGAGGAGATCATTTCGTGAGTACCGTCTTCGCGAAGCAGTACAAGGGGCAGGTCGCCGGCTCCTGAGTAAGATACTTCGTTGGATTGAGAATCTATACTGATAACGGACAGAGTTGTAAATATTTCGGAGATTTTCGCGTCGTTTGCTATAGCCTTATTTACTTCGGCAAGTATTTCTCCCGGTGAGGCTGTTTTGGTGTGTTGCAAAATCATACGAATGCTACTTCTGATATACCCGGCATAGGCAACCGCAAAATACCAAGCACCCCACTTTTTACCCATTACGTCCCCGAGAGTAATAAGAAATCGATGGTCATCGATTCTGTGGTAATCCAGGAAATCGCCTCCCGGTATGCCTTTAAATGGTTTATGCCAATGTTTAATGTCATAGCCCGGAAATACGGGGAATGACGAGGGAACTACTGCCAATTGGAAGGAATCGGCGGCGTTTTTAATTTCTGTTTCCCCTTGTCTGCGCTCCTTAATCAAACTTGAGAGCAAAGCGCGAATTTTGAGAATAAGAACTTTTGGACCTGCAGTTTTCACGATATAATCGGTTACTCCCATCGAGAAACCGGTAATCATATCGTCTTCGGCACCCTTTGCAGTTAAAAATATAAAGGGAATATCTTTTAAATCAGGGATTTGAAGAATTTTCTCGCGAAACTCGAAACCTGAAAGTCCCGGCATCATAATATCAGATACTATAATCTGGGGTTTGATGTTCTTAAGAACTTCAAATGCCCCATTAACGTCATAGGCAACTTCAACTCTTATGTTTTCACGCTCAAGATTGTATTTAAACATCTGAAGCATAAGTTTGTCGTCATCAACAAGTAAGACCATTGGACGCGTTTCAGGGTCCTCGCTACCTTCGGTTGTTCCGTAGGTTTTAAGTATTTCCATTCTTCTGAAAAGCGCTTCAATTTTAAGTGAAAGTTCCTTTACATTAAAAGGTTTTACAATAAAATCGTCGCCTCCGGCTTCAGTTGCCTTCGCCTTAATTTCTTCGGAGCTATTACCGGTTATAAAAATGAATGGCAAATTTTTGTAGAGTGGGTTAGAGCGTACTAACCTACAAAAATCAAATCCATCCATACCTTCCATTGTAACATCACAAAGTACGAGGTCGGGGGGAATTGACTCTAATACTTGCAATGCTTCTTCGGGGGAATTGGTTTCGATAGGTTGATAGCCGGTTTTGCGAAGATGGTGAGAAAGCAAACGAGCGATATGAACTTCGTCATCAACAATAAGTATAGAACGCGAAATTGAATTTGTTAACCCTTGTTGACTCAATGAATTTTCCTCAGTGATTGAACGGCTTTGTCAATTGTTGGAAGAATTTCAAAAACACGGTTCATTCGTGTCAACTCGAACATGGTAAGCACAGGGACTGAGAAATTACAAAGTCGAAGATGCCCGTTATGTGTGCGTAAATCTTTTACGATGTTTACGAGCGACCCAATAAAAGATGAATCCATAAATTGAATTGCGCCAAAATCGATAATTATTTTAGTGTATCCTTCAGAGAAGGCGGTTTTAACAAATAGTTTAAATTCATCTGTGTATTGAACAGTAGCCCGTTCAATATTTACAGTAATAAGGGCAATATCATCAAAGGTTTCGCGTTCAAAATTGGGCATAGTATTAACTCACAAACTCATCGACATTGATTGAATACTTTTCCATCAGGCGATAAATTGTAGCCCGCCCAAGTTGCAATTTGCGAGCTGCTTCTACTACATTCCCCTTTGTGTTTTTGAGCGCGTGTTTAATTGCTTCTTCTTTTATTTTTTCGAATGGCAAAATAACTTCCTCTTCAAATAAGGTTGTGCTTACCTCGGGGGATTCCGTTGAAACAGTTGAGCGAATGTGATGAGGAAAATCTTCTACGTCTATTACCGTACCATCTGATATTATCACACAACGCTCGATAGTGTTTTCCATCTCTCTAACATTACCCGGCCAATCGTAATTAAACAAAAGTTTTAATGCAGGTTTCGAAAATCCTTCAATTTGCTTATCGAGTTTTTTATTAAGTGTGGTCAGAAAATGCTCTGCCAAAACAAGTATATCGCCTTTTCTGCTGCGAAGAGGCGGAACATATATCGGGAAAGAACTGAGCCGATAAAACAAATCCTCTCTAAACTCTTTTTTCTCAACTGCAATTTTAAGATCACGGTTGGTTGCTGAAAGAATACGGGCATTTGTTTTAATAAGTTCGTTGCCTCCTACGCGTTCAAATTCTCTTTCTTGCAAAACACGAAGGAGTTTTGCCTGTAATGGCATTTCAAGTTCACCAATTTCATCCAGAAAAATAGTGCCTTCTTGTGCGAGTTCAAACTTTCCAATTTTTCGTGCATGTGCCCCTGTAAACGAGCCCTTTTCGTGACCAAATAACTCACTTTCTAAAAGCTCTCTTGGAATTGAGGCGCAATTAACTACAATAAATGGTTTTTCTTTTCTACTTCCGTTAAAGTGAATTGCCCGTGCAATTAACTCTTTTCCTGTACCACTTTCTCCATAGATAAGAACGCTGATATCGTTATTAAGAACTTTAGTAACCAGTTTAAACAAATCTTGCATTTTACCATCTGCGGAGATGATGGTATCAAAACTGTAACTGTTCTGTGATTGCTCGCGTAACGCGATAAGTTCACGCATGAGGTCGTAGTTTTTGATTGCGTTTTTAACTGCGGGCTCAAGTCGTTGAACGTCTATGGGTTTTGGGAAGTAATCGTAAGCTCCATTTCTCAAGGCTTCAAGGGCTACCTCTACACTACCTTGAGCAGAAAGCATAATTACCGGAAGGTGCTCGTTAATCTTTTTTACATGTTTAAGAACCTCAACCCCATCCATACCGGGTAACATAATATCCAAAAGCACTAAATCGGGTTTAGCGCTTAAACGTTTTAACATATCTTCTCCGCTACCAAATACCTCAACCCCGTGGTTCCATTTATCACGTACCCAGTAGGTTAAAAGTTTTGAAATCGGAAGTTGATCGTCAACAATAAACACTAACTTATTCAAGCATTACTCCAATTACTTGCCATACGGCAGTTTTACAACAAAGGTAGTTCCCTTGTCCTCTTCACTATAAACAGTTATTACGCCCTTATGAAGCTCAACAATTTGTTTTGCCAATGATAGACCGAGCCCGGAACCTTGGCGACTTGCATCCAACTTAGAGGAGCGGTAGAACTTTTGAAAAATAAATGGAAGTTCATTACGAGGAATACCGATTCCGGTATCACTAATAACCACCTCAAATTCTCGTGAAAATGTTTGTGCAACCACATTCACCCTACCACCCGGGGGGGTAAATTGTTGAGCATTACTCAAAAGTTGATCAATAACCTGGTGTATCTGATTTTTATCGGCATAAACCAATATTTGAACATGCGGAAGATCGAAGGTAAAAGTGAGTTTCGCATTTTTCATATGCGGCTCATAGTACTTTATTAAATCCCTTAAAAGCTCCGTAAGGTCAAAATCAGTTTTTTCGGGAATTACGGTGCCACTCTCAAGACGGTTATTGTCGAGAACCTTGTCAATTAACATAGCAAGACGCTTTGATTCTTGCAAAATTATTTTTATAAAATCGCTTCGCATTGCTTCAGGCATTGAAGGATCTGAATCAATAGTTTCCGCAAATCCGATAACCGAAGCCAAGGGCGTGCGTAATTCGTGCGAAATATTCGAAACAAACTCGTTTTTTAATCGGTTGAGTTCTTCTAATACAAATACGCTGTTGTTACTACGCGAACGTTCAATCTGTAATATCCGCTCTACTTCTATTAAACGCGATTTTAATGAATCAATTTCTTCATCACGTTCTTTAATGTCGTTACACTCGCGTAATAAACCAATTACGTTTACAATGTCACCTTTTTCATGCACAGGACGAAGAGTTATTTGAGTATGAATAGTTTCTAATCTCGGACCCTTAAACTCTGCAGGCAGGTGTAGTGATTTTTGTGAATTGAGTAGTAATTTAAATGATTCAGTCAGATTTTTTTTAGTAGGTTCGGTAGCAAACGAAAATAAATGTTGCCCCAACACCTCACCTCTATTTTGTCCCAATATTGAAGCAAAAGAATTATTACAAAAGGTTATTTCTCCAACATCGTCCAAAACAAAGTATCCAACGTCCCAATTCTCTTGCAATAAATCATTAAAATGTTCGTATTGCTCACTACTCGAAGAACTAATTTCAGCAAAAAAACGAACTATTAAATTGGAGAGTAGCCTACGAACTGCTGAAAACTCTGATTTGGGGTTTGGTTTGGTGGGGCTAATAATAAACACTGATGGTATAAGATAAATATCTTCAGAACACTTTGTATGTGTTACATAGAGTTTTGTTGGTTTCAGTAACGATTCAATTAAGGGTTCAAGGAGAGATGAATCTTGCTTTAAATTGGTTGCCTCAATCAGTTTTACCACCCCCTCGGTTAAAAACTTGGCATTAACCGAATACTGAGGTGATGATATAACCTCCACCGAGATAAGAGCACCCGTACCTCCCACCACCACAGCGAAAGCATCATTACTAAACGAAAGCGAATCAGTGACAATTGACTTTAGGAAACTAATCATTGGCTACTTTGGGAGTACTTTATTTTACAGTGCAAACAAACGGGCATATTACTATATTTAAGTCGAAATATAGTGATTTTTAAACACTTAATCCGTAGAATTTGATTATGAAACAAATTAAAACTCTTGTTATAGCTCTTTTTCTTTTTGCTGGCATGTCTTCTTTTTGGGGATGCGCCGATCTTTCAACTGATCCGATAAACGGTGATGTAACCGAAGGGTTTATTCCTGTTTTGCCAAGCTATTCGGGCTATCATGGTGTTTTTGCTTCTGTTATGTTCGACCAACTTGTGCAAGGCGATTTGCAAGTGAACTATATAATGGGGTATGCGAATCTTTCAGGTTCAGATGCAGGAACTGTTTTGTTAATGAATCAGAACATTCTTAAAAATGGTAGTCTTGGCAACTATGTGTATTCTTCATACAACCCCAATAAACCTACTACGTTATTCAATGTGGTTTTCGACGGAGTATCTCAACATAATTGGGCGATTTCAGGCACCGGTTCAATTCCTTCTGCCTCGTTTTCGCAGGAGAGTCCTTCCGATTTTTCATTGAACCGTTCATTAGCAGGACAAACTATAGACAAAACAAAGGGTTTTACAATTTCCTGGACGACCCCTGAAGGCCCCGAAAAATATTTTGCATATATCTCAACAACCAAAGCGGGGAGTAACGAAGTATTGGTGAGGGGAAGTGTAATAACCGGGCTTTCGGAGTTCACATTTAGCCCGGCCGCCCTAACAACATTGAACGGCGAAATTAGGGTTCAGGTTGTGAAGTATAAAGAATCAGAAGTTAAAATTGGGAATAAACCCTATGTGGTATTTGCTCAAGTTGTACGAGGATTTAATTGTAAGATAAATTGATAGTGCCAAATTAAAAAAGAGTGGGTATGCAACAAAGATTGCATACCCACATAAAGTTATTAGAGAATAGTAAAAGAGACCGTAGCTAAAATATTTTGTGGTAAACCGGGCTCAAGGTACACAGCTTTTCCGCCTACGTAATCGGGGTTAATAAATGCAGAAGCAGCATATTTGGTGTCTAACACGTTATTAACGGTTACAAACCCACGAATACCAAGGGTATTGCCGATGAGAATATCTCTCCTCATTCCTAAGGTCAGGTTTATTACCGAATATGAATCTACTTTAAGTGAGTTTACATCATCTACAAAATAATCTCCCATACCATTTACATCAACAGATGTAAAAATGTAAGGTAGAAATTGCGGTTCGTACTTCACCTTAAGGTTGTAAAACATATCTGGGATTCCTGCAACTTTATTACCTGAATAATCTGCCAAAACGCCGGCTTTATTTTTAGCGTAGTGAACAGAATCAACCAAATAAGTATCATAGGTGTTGTTGGCATAGGTAAGAGAACCCTTGAGTGACACTCCGAGTGAAGTTTTTATTTCAGCACCGATTTCTACACCGGTTCTCGAAGTTTTACCCGCTGTAAAATAGAATCTGCCTCCGCGATAGGGGACAATATCGTTTTCAACACTGATATGATACAATGCCACATCGTACGAGAACGATTCAATAAATGAGGATCCTTCACCTAAAAAGACCTGTTTTGTTCCAAGCTCGTAGGTTGTTGATTTTATGGGTTCGAGCAAGGGGTTCAATAAATAAACGGTATCTTGTCCATAAGTACCGGCGGGGTCTGTTTCGTTTCCTGCCGGAACTTCAACACCTCCGCCCACATTTGCGTAAATACTGTGAAAAGGGGTTAATCGGTATGTAACTCCAATTTTAGGAGTAAATTTTTCGAAAGTTTTTTCTTGCATTCCAAAAGCGGGTTTTAAGAAATCTTCCGAATAATAGGTAACAGCATCGTATCTACCGCCGAGTATAACACTCAGTTCATCGTTGAGTATTAACTCGGTCTGAACAAATGCACCCGAAGTACCGGCGCCTTCACGCTTGTTTGTGCTTAGCGTACTACCTCTACCGTTGGTAGCGGAGAGGGAATAAAAAAGAAGAGCACCATCTTGATAGGTTTGGTCGGCACCTACTGAAAGGATATTTCTCAGAGAAGATGAGATATTCGAGAAATTACGGTAAATCAAATTGCTTCCAAAATGGTAACGCGTAAAATCGCGGAATGTATTTCTTTCGGAGCGTTGAAGATATTTTGGGTTGATGTAAGCCATGGCAGAAATTTCATTCTGCTCATTAAACGAATGGTCGAGCGTTACACCGATTCTACCCAAACGGTTATGGCGTCGTTCATCACGTAGGTCATAAGTGGTGTTGGCTTGTTTTGGATCGGCAGTATATTGATCGAGGGTCAGTGGACCGGGAATATTGAACCGATTGTCAACAGCAAGCAAGTACACACCCAAATTGGATACAGCACTTAGTTGAGACTGAATACCAATATTGAGCAGTGAGCGATATGCCGAGGAGTGATTTCTCCACCCGTCGTAACTGCTGTGTGAAAAGGATGCGGAAATCCTGCCTGAGGAGAAAGGTGCACCAGCTTTAAGTGTTAACTTCTTCAAGCCAAAACTACCACCTGTAGCAGTGAGTGTTGAGTAAGGCGTGGTAAAGTCATCGAATGATGTAAGACTAATAACACCACCGGCTGCATTACCCCAAAGGGCAGATGCGTTAGAACGAATAACCTCAACACGACTTACCAATGAGAGATCAATCATATCGAATGATGTTCTACCGTCGGGTTCTGTTTCGGGAATTCCATCTAACATTACACGAATCCCTCGGGTTGTTCCAGAATTTGATCTGTCGCCTGCACCGCGAGCTCCAAATCCGCGAATAACGATGCGAACATCCTGAGTTCCGGCCCGTGTTTGTGCGAGAACACCCGGCACCGATGAGAGGACTTCGTCGAGCCCATAACCTTTAATGCCTATTAAGTCTTTGCTACTAATTATGCTTATCGCATAGGGTACTTCGAGTACCCTTTCAGGATAACGCGTAGCTGAAATTGTTATTGGATTAATCTCTAATGCAAGAGTGTCCTTCTTTTCTTCTTGTGCAAACGTTGTGAATGCAAAAAGCCACAACAATGCCACTAACGTGAAGTTAAAAATTTTCATTGTATTCCTTTTGTGAAAATTGTAAAAAATTACGAATTCATATAAAAAGGAAGTGCATCCGGAGGTTGAAATACCTGAGCGAGAGGTTGTGAAGGATAAGATTGTTCGGGGATTGGAAAAAAAACAGTTGCTAGGGCAGAATCAAATACTAAGGAGAATAAAGGCAGATAGAATTCTGATAATTTTTCTTTTAATAGTTTTGAAAGAGGGTGCATGGGGGTAGTGGGAAGATCGTTTTCCAAAAATGTAAAAAAAGCTTGCTCTAAGAGATTTTCACGCTCATCAGAAATACAATATAAAATAACAGAATCACCTTGCTTTTCCCGAAACACAATATCGTACATTGACCCGTGGTAGCGAATTTCGTGTGGCTTCACCCATTCAAAATGCGCAGATGCCTCCTCTAGCAATATAGGAGTGAGTTCCTCCTTTGTAAAGTTTTTCTTTGTTTCCTTAAAGCCCACCTGTTTAAAATATTTGTGTAGTTGTCTGTAAACAACTATGTATCCTGCTGTGTTAAAAACCAACAGTAAAATGAGTAGAGAGGCAAATAACCGTTTAAACATTAATGCTCAGCAAGAAACAACACAAGTTAATTAGCCATGCAAGATGAACTAAAAACTCGTGAAAATCAAAATTATTTTTGTGAGGATACAAAAATTCCGTAAATTTACCCCGCATCCTTAGCTCAGTTGGTAGAGCATCTGACTCTTAATCAGCAGGTCGCGGGT
>CALKUG010000368.1 GCA_937996765.1 uncultured Ignavibacteria bacterium | reverse complement strand
CTGGAACCGGCATTGAAGCCAAACCATCCAAAAGCGAGAATAAAAGTACCAACCATTGCCATGGGAATATTGTGTCCGGGTATAGCATATACTTGACCTTTTTTACCATATTTGCCAATACGAGGTCCTAAAACTATGGCACCTGCCAACGCCGCAACACCACCCACAAGATGAACAACAGAGGAACCTGCAAAGTCAACGTGACCGTGACCTAATCCAAAGTTTGCTCCTAACTGTGAGAGCCATCCCATACCCCAAACCCAGTTACCATAAATAGGATACACTATTGCAGAAATAAAAAGGGCGTAAAATATAAATGGCTTAAATTTCCAGCGCTCAGCCATCGAACCGGTAGGTATGGTTGCCGTGGTATCCATAAATACCATTTGGAATAGGAAAAAAGAATAAACGCTAACGTCATAAACGCTATCGTTGAGGAAAAATCCTTTCATTCCAAAGAGGCCAAACTCTTTTCCAAAAAGATTAATAGTGAACAAAGAATCAAGAATTGCATTTCCACCCAATGCAGGTATTGCTCCAACACCTCCAAACATCAGTGCAAATCCTGAGATGTAAAACCCTAAAACGCCAAGGGCATACACTAAAAAGTTCATACCCATGGTATGCGCAACGTTTTTTGCTCTGGTAAAACCCGTTTCCACCATTGCAAACCCTGCTTGCATAAACATTACTAAAAACGCACAAAAGAGTAGCCAAACAAAGTTTAACGATATTTTTGTGTGTCCGGCTGTTTCGGCAAGACTTTCTATTGAAATGGCTCCTGTGGAGTCGGTTGCTATCTCGAACTTTGTACCCGTTGCCTCGCCCGTGGGATCGAGTTGAGCATAAACATTTGATTCGGGCAACATAAGACCGACAATTCCAATAAATAATACCAATAGTGTAAATGATCTAAAATTCATAAAAATCTCCTTGATTTAGTCTTCCCGAGTTTGCAATGGTTTGGGAAGGGTTTGATTTCGATTACAATGCTTCGTTACCTGATTCTTCGGTACGAATTCGGATAGCTTCTTCGATGGTTGACACAAAAATTTTGCCATCGCCAACTTGACCTGTTTTGGCAGCGTCGAGTATTACAGCTATAGCCTTTTCCTTTTTCTCATCTTCACAGATAAGTTCTATTTTAATTTTAGGTACAAATTCAATGTTGTACTCTGAGCCGCGATAGATTTCTTTGTGTCCTTTTTGCCTACCGTATCCTCGCACCTCGGTAACGGTTAAACCGCTGTATCCCGCCTCAACAAGTGCATCGTGCACCTCATCGAGTTTGTGTGGACGAATAATGGCTTCTATTTTCTTCATAATTTATGTCCTTTTGTAATTTTACATTAAAATATTAGGCGAACGGTGGCAAACGTATAAAAAAATAAGGCAAGAAGCAAGAAAAAGATAAAAAAATGTGGTAAAAAAATTAAAAAGCGTTAATTTTTTAGGAAAAGCATTAAAAAACGGAATATTATAAAGAAGAGAAAAGAAGCGGGAT
>CALKUG010000367.1 GCA_937996765.1 uncultured Ignavibacteria bacterium | reverse complement strand
CAAATATACCTGCAAGTGGACCGGCTGCCCAGACAAATCCAACTTCGTGAATATCGAGTTTGTATTGAGTAGTAAGAATCCAACTCAATGCTGAGATTTGAATAGAGAGAGCAAAACCCATTGCTGTTGCTGGCAAACTGAGTAGTGCATAAAACCCATTAGTTAACTTTTTCTGAAAGTCTAACATACTGATTACCTATTTTTGTTTACAAAGTTAATGTGATGAACTATCGAGATATAGCGCGTTTATCATCGGGGTCGTGAACCATCATAACAAGCGCTGCCGCAACTATCATGGAGACACCTCCAACTAACAGTGCGTAAATTGCGTCGTTGGCAAAAAAGTTTTTTACAATAAAGCCAAGAATCGCAGCCGCCACAATTTGCGGTATAACAATAAAAAAATTAAAGATGCCCATATACACACCCATCCGTTGCTCAGGCAAGGCGCCGGCGAGTATTGCATAGGGCATCGCGAGAATCGAAGACCATGCTATTCCAACCCCAATCATAGAGAATAATAACATATTTGGTTCTTTTACAAAATATATAGAAGCAAGTCCAACACCGCCTGCAATTAAGCATACTGCATGTACACCCTTGCGACCGATGTACTTTGCAAGTGCCGGCAACAAAAATGCTGCAACTGCCGAGACTCCGTTATAAACAGCAAAGATTACACCCACCCAATTACCAGCTTCTTGATAGCTTGGTGAATTTGGGGTATCTGCCATAAAAATATGATGAGCTATAGCGGGAGTTGAATAAATCCACATAGCAAACAATGCAAACCACGAAAAAAATTGTACCACAGCAAGTTGCAGCATCGTTTTTGGCATTTCAACAAGCGATGAAAATATTTCTTTGGCTCCTGCCGTAAAACTCTCAACCATCGAACTCTTTTCCTGCATGGATTCGAGTTGAGCTTCAGACGGTGGGTATTCTTTTGTTGAAAAAACCGTATAACTCACCGCTGATAAAAATGCAAAGGCGCCTATGTAAAAAGAGTACGTTACTGAATCAGGAATTGATCCTCCAACCGACTCATTACTTACTCCAAACCAATTAGTAAGCATATAGGGCAGCATTGAAGCAACAACCGCACCAATACCAATAAAAAAGCTTTGTACTGCAAAGCCCATTGTGCGCTGCTCCGAGGGCAACAAATCTGCCACTAATGCCCTGAATGGCTCCATAGATATATTAATTGAGGCATCCATTATCCACAACATTCCTGCTGCAATCCAAAGCACAGGAGAATGAGGCATAACAACCAAGGCGAGTGAAGCAAGAATTGCACCAACCAAAAAATAGGGTCTTCTTCTTCCGAGTTTGCCCCAAGTTCTGTCGCTCAAATACCCTACAATTGGTTGAACAACTAACCCGGTTACGGGAGCTGCAATCCACAATATCGGAATATCATCAATGTTTGCGCCCAATGTTTCAAAAATGCGACTAACGTTTGCATTTTGAAGAGCAAATCCAAATTGAATTCCTAAGAACCCAAAACTCATATTCCATATCTGCCAAAATGAAAGCTGTGGTTTTACAGCTTTTTGTTGAAGCATAACTATTTCCTTTTTAACCCTGAAAACAGACAAATTATTGTCAAATTCTTAAAAGCATTTTTTGAAATTAAGGAAAAATATTCAAATGTTATAATACCAAATTATTCCTTCTAAAAAGTCCGCTTATCAGCCAAAACCAACTTCTATCATTTACAGTGATTTCCAACATCAAATTTCATTACCTTTGAGTGGTGATTTTCATTATTTTTTAGGCAAGAGAATAGCTATGAGAGAGTTTTTTAGAATTTACTTCGCAAGTATCTTAGCAACAGTTACAACGTTTCTGCTGATGGGCGGATTGTTTGTTATGTTTCTTTTTGTAGTTTTAGCTGCAACGGATACCACTGTTGTAAGTGTATCAGAAAACTCAGTGCTGCACCTTACCCTCAACAAACCCATTGTTGAGCGCGCTCATAATAATCCTTTAGATGATTTTGATTTTGGTACACTCGAAGTTGAATCCAAAACAGGGTTGAACAAATTACTCAATTTGATAAAACGTGCAAGAACCGACTCAAACATCAAGGGTATATTCCTCGACTTTGATGGAATAATGGCTGGTTTTGCTACCCACAAAGAAATTCGTGATGCTTTAAAAGATTTCAAATCATCGGGCAAATTTGTTGTTGCTTATTCAAGGAATTACACTCAAGGCGGATATTACGTTGCATCAGTAGCCGATAGCGTTTGGCTGCACCCTCTCGGATATGTTGATAATACCGGACTTTCGGCTAATATTATGTTTATTAAAGGCCTGCTGGATAAACTCGAGCTGGAGCCCCAAATTGTAAGAGTTGGCAAATTTAAAAGTGCAATTGAGCCGCTTACTTCCAAAGAAATGAGTAAGGAAAACGAACAACAAATAAAAACTCTGATTTCATCGATTTGGAATGTAATCGTCAGTGAAATTTCTGCGGATAGAAAAATAAGTATCGAGCGGATTAATAACTCTGCCGATTCTCTCTCTTCCTTCAACGCACAGAATTCAAAAAGAATTGGTTTTGTAGATAATATACTCTATGACAGCGATGTAGATGAGCAAATTAAGCTTTTACTCAAAGGCGAAAAACCAAATTTTGTAACATTGGAAGAATACAGCAATACCCCACTTTCTTCCGAGGAGGAGCGTATGGCAGGCTCTTCTAACGCAATAGCAGTTGTATATGCAGATGGTGAAATTGTTGATGGAAGATCCTCGGAGCAACAAATTATTGCTTCTTACAACTACATCGAGGCGATTAAAAATGCCCGCGAAAATAACAAAATCAAAGCCATAGTTGTAAGAGTAAACTCACCCGGTGGTTCGGCGTTGGCTTCTGAAGAAATTTGGTATGAGCTTAAAAAAGCTAAAGAGAAAAAACCGGTAATTGTTTCTATGGGAGATTATGCTGCATCCGGAGGTTATTACATTTCAGCTCCTGCTGATAGGATTTTTGCCAACGAATTAACGATAACCGGAAGTATTGGAATTTTTGGAGTTTTCTTTAATATTCAGAAATTGTTCAACAATAAGTTGGGCATTACTTTCGATGGAGTAAATACTCACAAATACTCCGATTTTATGTCGGGTAACCGACCGATGAGCGATTACGAGCTGGGAATTGTAACCAACGTAATTGGCGATATGTACCAAGTTTTCCTTAGTCGAGTTTCCGAGGGTAGAAATATGAGTATTGGAAGTGTAGATAGCATAGGGCAAGGAAGAGTTTGGACAGGTGCAGATGCACGTTCTATTAATCTCGTGGATTCTTTTGGCGGATTAAATGATGCTCTAAAAGCAGCCGCAAAACTTGCAAAAATTAACGATTATTACATTATTGAATTACCCCATCAAAAAGATTGGATAACCGAGCTTTCAGAATCGTTACAAATGAGACTAAAAACCAATACCCCGGTTGATTCATTTGTGCAGATGTATAATAATATTATTGCTCAAGTATATGCACTTGCTTCCGACTATCGGCAAGCACGTTTGCCTTTTACGTTCCAACAATAATTTGGAACTTTTACCAAAGCGGCACTCTGAATAATGAGGAGATACTTGGAATTGGCGCGCTTTGGTTCTATTTTTGGGCGCTAAATTATGACAAAAAATACAATTAAAAATATCGCAACCAACCGTAAAGCACGGTATGAATACTTCGTAAAAAGTGAATACGAGGCAGGGATTGTATTAACCGGAACCGAGGTTAAATCCCTCCGTGCCGGTAAGCTCAATTTTATGGACGCTTACGCTGAAGTTAAAGATGGCGAAGTTTGGCTAAAGGGCTTGCATATTAGCGAATATACTCAGGGCAATATCAATAATCACGACCCCCTGAGACATCGTAAACTCCTTTTAAATAAGTCAGAGATTCGTAAAATCGCGGCTAAAACCAACGAAAAAGGCTATACACTTATTCCCCTTTCCCTCTATTTTATGGGTGGAAAAGTAAAAGTGCAACTTGGTATCTGCGTTGGTAAAAAAATGTACGACAAAAGAGAATCTATTGCTAAAAAAGATTTTCAACGAGAACAAGAACGCAGAATCAAATATTGATTCACTTTCCAATCACTATTAAACACATTGAACACCATGAATTTTCCTTCACTCAATGAACAAATGGACCTTATCCGTAGGGGTTCATTCGAAATTTTACCTGAAGAAGAACTTGAGAAAAAAATTGTTCGTTCGCAACAATCGGGCAAACCCTTGGTTATTAAGCTCGGATGCGACCCCAGTCGTGCCGACCTACATTTAGGGCATTCAGTTGTTCTTCGCAAACTTGCACAGTTTCAATCGTTAGGACACACCGCTGTACTTATCATAGGTGATTTTACGGGAATGATTGGAGACCCCTCAGGTCGCAACACTACTCGCCCTTCGCTCACATTGGAACAAACGAGAGAAAACGGTAAAACCTATCTCGAACAAGCAGTGAAAATAATTGACGGCAAAACAGCTCAGATTCTTTATAACTCCGATTGGCTCGGAAAAATGAGTTTTGAGGATGTAATTCGCCTTTCTTCGAAATATACTGTTGCAAGAATGCTGGAACGCGATGATTTTACAAAAAGATATAAGGCAGGTGAGCCAATATCTTTGCACGAGTTTTTGTATCCCTTGGCACAGGGCATGGATTCTGTGGCAATT
>CALKUG010000366.1 GCA_937996765.1 uncultured Ignavibacteria bacterium | reverse complement strand
CCGAAGGATTTCTTAGAATACTTAAAGAGATTGAAAAAACCGGCGTAAAATACGGACCGTACGAGTCACCGATTCATCGCAGAGATGGTAGTAGTGGATGGATAATGTGCACCACATTCTCTTTCCCGCTTGAGGCAGGGCGCGTTGGTTTTGTTTGTATGGATGTTGATATCACAGAGCGGAAACTCGCCGAAAAGCAATTGCTGATAGCAAAAGAAAAGGCTGAAAAGTACAACATTATCAACGAAGCACGTTTGAAACTCATACAATTTTCCGAAAGCCATACTATAGATGAAATATTAGAAGAAGCATTAAACGTGGCTGAATCCATCACCGAAAGTAAAATTGGGTTCTTCCACTTTGTTGAACCCGACCAAAAAAACCTGGTGTTGCAAAACTGGTCAACGGATACAAAAGCTCATTACTGTAAAGCCGAAGGTAAGGGGTTGCATTATCCCGTTGATAAAGCAGGCGTTTGGGTAGATTGTGTTAAAGAACGCAAACCTGTTGTGCATAACAATTACGAAGCATTGGAACACAAAAAGGGAATGCCTGTGGGACACGCTGCGCTCACCCGAGAATTAGTTATCCCGATTTTTTACGACGAAACAGTGAAAGCGATTTTTGGAATTGGTAATAAACAAACCGATTACGACGAAAGCGATATAGAGATTGCTTCACTTATTTCTTACTTAGCTTGGGAGATAGTAGAGAAGAAACGCATCTACATGGCTCTGCAATCTGCGAAGGAAAAAGCGGAAGAAAGCGAAAAAAAGCTACTCGAAGCTCAAGAGATTTCAAAGATGGGAAGCTGGGAGTTAGATATCCCCACAGGCATCTTCACCTTTACGGATAGTTTTTTTAGAATTTTTCATACCACAGCTCAAGCACAGGGGAGCTATCACATAACGATCGATGATTATGCAAAAAGGTTTGTTCATCCTGATGAAATAAACTTAGTTGATGAAGAAATAAAAAAAGCAATTGAAACCGATAACCCCAATTTCACAAGATATATCGAACATCGTATCATGTATGCAGATGGCGGGTTTGGACATATAAGCGTTAGGTTTTTTATAGTTAAAGATGAATTGGGAAACACTATCAAATCCTATGGTGTTAATCAGGACATCACAGAAAAGAAAATTGCCGAAGAGGAGTTGTTGAAAGCCAAAATAAAAGCCGAAGAAAGCGACCGCTTAAAATCAGCTTTCCTCGCGAATATGAGCCATGAGATAAGAACCCCGATGAACGGAATACTCGGATTCTTGGAATTGCTACAAAATCCTGATTTAAGTGATCAAAGTAGAGAAGATTTTATCAAATTGGTAAATAAAAGTGGCAAAAGGCTTCTCGATACCATTAACGACATCATCGAGATTTCAAAGATCGAATCCGGGCAGCAGCCTGTTAACTTAGCCGAGGTAAATATTCATGATTTGATCTCCTACCATTTTAAATTTTTCCGAAGAGAAGCAGAGAAAAAGGGACTTGTTTTGTCGGTGAACGATTACGTTTCCACTAAATTCAACTTTATAGTTACCGATAGGCACAAACTTGATGGAATACTAACCAACCTCATAAAAAATGCAATTAAGTTCACCTCCGAAGGCAGAATCGAACTAACAGCAAAACTTGAAAACAACATTTTAGTGTTTACGATAAAAGATACCGGAATCGGTATTTCAGCTGAGAGAATAAATGTAATTTTCGAAAGATTTGTACAGGCCGATTTCTTAGCTTACAATCGCCCCTATGAGGGTTCAGGACTTGGGCTCCCAATCGTAAAAGCCTACCTGGATATGCTTAAAGGCAATATTTGGGTAGAATCCACACCCGGCATTGGAAGCACATTCGGGTTTTCATTACCCGTTGAAATTCCCGAAGTGGTTGAAACATCAGGGAATAAACCTCAATTATCATCACTTAAAAACTTTTCACAGCTGTCAATTCTCGTTGCAGAAGATGACGACATCAGTTACGAGTATTTCCAGTTAATTTTCGAAAAATTCAAAGTCAAATTAGTAAGGGCCAAGAACGGTGCTGAAGCAATACAATTGCTCAACAAGCATAGTGTAGACATTGTATTTATGGATATCAAAATGCCCATTGTTAACGGAATCGATGCAACCAAACACATTCGCGCAGCGGGCAATAATGTTTATATTATCGCATTAACCGCCTTTGCCCTACCCGGCGATAGAGAGTGGGCACTAAACGCAGGTTGCAACGATTATCTTGCCAAACCCGTATCCATCAGCAACTTTGTAGAAGCCCTCAACAAATATGTTGAAACAAAAACTCAATAGAACACAAGGAAAATTATGAACAGAGTAACAGGAATTGGTGGTATTTTCTTTAAGTCTCCACAACCCGAAGTATTAAAGAATTGGTATAAAACACACCTCGGAATAGATATCCAGGATTGGGGCGGAGCTGTGTTTTCATGGAGTGACGCACAAGGCACTCCCACCGGAGGAACAACCACATGGTCAATCAGCGATAACAGTAGCACGTATTTTGCACCAAGCACCGCAACGTTTATGATAAACTATCGAGTTGAGAATTTGCTTGAATTAGTCGAAGCCCTAAAACAAGAAGGATGCGAAGTGTTAGACAAAATAGATGAATCAGAGTATGGCAAGTTTGCATGGGTAATAGACCCCGATGGCAACAAAGTCGAACTCTGGGAACCCCCTGCAGGGATGTGA
>CALKUG010000365.1 GCA_937996765.1 uncultured Ignavibacteria bacterium | reverse complement strand
TCCGGCGGACAAGAGCAACGTGTAGCAATTGCCCGTGCAATTGTAACCGACCCCGTCTTGCTTGTAGCAGATGAACCAACTGGAGATTTGGATAAACACTCAGCAGAAGAAATACTGGTATTGTTAGACCGTTTGAATAAAGAGCTTGGTAAAACCATTGTGATGGTTACCCATGACCCTCACGCAGCCGAACGCGCTTCGGTTCAGCGTCATCTCGAAAAAGGCGATTTGGTGTAGGTGTACTATGAAAGTATTTAAACTCATCTTTAAAAATATGTTGAGGCATAAACTGCGCACATTTCTTACAATTGTTGGTATGTCGATAGCAGTTATCGCTTTCACCATTTTGAGAACGGTTGTTACGGCATGGTCAGCAGGCGTGGAGGCATCAGCCCCCGATCGTTTGATTGTCCGCCAATCTGTTTCATTTATTTTCTCGCTCCCCTTTGCGTATCAAGATAAAATCCTTGCCGTTCCCGGTGTTGAGGATATTTCTTATGCTACCTGGTTTGGCGGTAACTATATTAATAAAGATAACTTCTTCGCAAGAATTGCTCTTAATCCTGATAAATTTGAAAACATCTACCCTGAGTATATGCTCACCAAAACAGAACTCGAGGATTTTAAGCGCGAACGTAATGCTTGCGTGGTTGGCGAGGATTTAGCAAAACAATACGGGTTTAAGGTTGGAGATCTCATTACTTTGGAAGGTGATATATTCCCCGGACAGTGGGAGTTTGTTGTACGCGGAGTTTACAAACCAAAGTTCAAACATTCCGATGCCACTCAAATGTTTTTTGATTGGGAGTACATCAATGAGAGAATGATACAAACCGCTCCCATTAGGGCTAATCGGGTTGGTTGGTATGTAGTTAAGATTAAAGAACCAAACAAATCTGCCCAAATATCGGCAGCAATAGATGGACTCTTTAAAAACTCATCAAGCGAAACTAAAACGGAAACTGAAGCTGCTTTTACCCAAGGTTTTGTTTCGGCACTCGGTGCCATCATCACAGCAATAAATGTGATGTCATTTGTTATTATAGGAATTATCATGTTGGTTTTGGCCAATACCATGGTGATGTCTGCACGTGAACGTACACGCGAGTATGCGGTTATGAAAACGCTCGGCTTTTCTGCTTTTCATCTTATTGGATTAATATTGGGAGAAGCACTCCTTATTTCTGCTTTAGGAGGGCTGTTAGGTCTCTCGTTATCACTGCCACTAATAACGGGGCTTGAATCTGTTGTGCCAAAAGGGTTTTTCCCTGTTTTCTTCATTGAACCCATCACTATAGTTCTTTCCATTACCGCAGTAATGTTAATTGGGGTACTTTCTTCCATATTCCCAATTCGTAAAGCGGTGCAGATGAAAATTGTTGATGGTTTCAGGTTTGTAGGATAAGGAGTAGAAAATATGTTTATGCCTTTAATGCGCTATAGTGCAAAAAACTTTGTTGCCCGAAAAACTACCACAGCTTTTACTGTTGTGGGTGTTGCATTGGTTGTTTTTGTTTTTGCTGCAGTACTTATGATGGCAAACGGAATACAAGAAACACTTGTTTCCACCGGTGAGCCAAACAACATTCACATTGCACGCAAGGCCTCGAACGGAGAAATTTCGAGTATCATCCCGGGTGATGAACAGAATATTATTCGTGCATTGCCCCGAATTGCAAAATCAGGAGACGGGGCACCAATTGTTTCCGGTGAACCCGTAGTGATTATTAATCTTAATTCGGGTGATGGTGCTCTGAACAATATTTCGGTGCGCGGTGTATCCCAATATGTTAAGGAATTACGCCCAAGCGTTAAATTGAAAGAAGGACGTTGGTTTAATTATGGTCAACAGGAGCTAATTGTAGGTAAAGGTGTTGCCTCGCGCTACCCCGATGCCCAAATCGGTAAAAGCATTAAGTTGGCCGGTTCAATGTGGAAAGTTGTAGGAACTTTTGAAGCCGATGGCAATGGCTTTGAGTCAGAGATTTGGCTCGACGCTTTACAGCTACTCAGTGCATTCAATCGTGGTAACACGGTTTCAACCATCACACTAAAGCTTGAAAACATTGCATATAAAGAAGAATTTATGCGTGCTTTTGCGGCAGATACTCGACTCCGTGAAATGCAAGCAAAACAAGAAAACGAATACTTTGCTGAGCAATCCGAAGATCTCGCTGCCTTTATAAGAATACTCGGAATTTTTGTAACGGTTATTTTTAGTTTGGGTGCAACCATCGGCGCAACAATAACAATGTATGCTGCTGTGGCAAATCGTACGGTGGAAATTGGAACACTTCGTGCACTTGGATTCCGCAGACGTAGTATATTAGCTGCATTTCTTACAGAATCTCTTTTGCTTTCGTTAGCTGGAGGAATTATTGGAGTTTTGTTAGCGAGTATTTTGCAATTCTTCTCTATTTCTACCATCAATTTTTCATCGTTTTCAGAAATTCGATTTTCATTTGCAATCAATGCAACAATTGTAATTTATTCGATAATTTTTGCATTGATAATGGGAATGTTAGGAGGGTTTTTACCTTCTGTACGCGCATCACGTATGCGTATATTGCAGGCATTACGTGCCGTGTATTATGACCAAAATTTCATAATTATTTAACTATTATTTGAAGCAGTCGCAAAATCGACGGCTTTTT